>DATDBV010000318.1:0-3670 GCA_036524715.1 Nakamurella sp.
GTCCGGGTGGCAGATGACGAGTGGGACGTGGAAGTTCTCGTCGTAGACCAGGTTTCCCTTCTGGCGCAGACCGTGTGAGCCGGCCATCTCACCGTGATCCGAGGTGAAGATGACGACGGTGCTGTCGGCCTGACCGGACGCGATGAGCGCGTCGAGCACCACGTCGATGCTGCGATCCACGTCCCGCGTGCAGTTCAGGTAGAAGTTCAAACCGAGCCGCCAGGACTGATCGTCGGTGACCGGCCCGAACATGGTCTCCATCGCCGTGGCGTATTCCCGCACCGCAGGGGCGGCGCCGGACAGGTCATCCGCCACTGTCGTGGGTACGTCCAGGTCCCAGCGCTTGCTGTAGATGGGCACGTCAGCGGGCGGCCGGACGACCATCGCCTTGGCCAGGTTTGGCGGCGGCTGCACCGTCCGCCGGCCGCCATAGTCGTAGCTCATCACATCGTGCGGGTTGACGAAGTTGACCGCGAGAACCACGGCTGCTCCTGGGCCACCGCCGGTGCCCGGTTGCGCAGCCACTTCACGGCCTGGCCGGCGATGACCGGATCAAGTTTCAGGCCCGCCCACGCGCCGCCGTCCAGGTCCCCCCAGTCGTTGAACTCCGAGAACCCGTACGGCTCCAGCGCGTCGGCGGTCGACTTCGGATCGGCCGGATCCTTGTACGCCCGGGACAGATGCCACTTGCCCTGGTAGGCGCAGTAATAGCCGGCCGAGCGGAGCATCGTGCCCAGGGTCCCAGCGAAGGATCCAGGGGCCGGATGAACGGCATGTTGTCGTTGTCGTAGATCTCGGTGATCGGCATGTGCTGCCCGGTATAGATCACCGAGCGGGACGAGCTGCACTCCGCGGACGAAACGTAGTAGCGGTCGAAGGTGACGCCGCGCTCCTGGAGGCGTTCGCGTGCCGGCAGCGCGAAGCCGTCCGGCTGCGGCAACGCGTAACGCTCCTCGTCGCTGGTGATCAACAAGATGTTCGGAGGCCGGCCATTCCATCGTCCTGGCAGCATGTTCGTCATGAGCCCTCCTCCTGAGTCGACCAGAGGGCCGATCCTGGCCGGGCGCAGGCACGTCCGCATACCACGTACGGGGTGAATCGGCTGCTCTGCCGGTCTGATGCCATCCGATCATGCCGAGCGCCCGAACGGGGAAGAGGTGAAGCGGAAGGGGGTCAGACCGCAGCGTCGGCGGCCGCTGCCGGCGTCGATCGGTCGGTCGCCGCGCCGGCGGCCGGCCCGGAGGCGGCCCGGAAGCGGCGCAGCCGAAGGCTGTTGCTCACCACGAACACCGAGGAGAAGGCCATCGCGGCGCCGGCGATCAGGGGGTTGAGCAGTCCGGCCATGGCCAGCGGCAGTGCGGCCACGTTGTACGCGAACGCCCAGAACAGGTTGCCCTTGATCGTGCCCAGGGTGCGGCGAGACAGCCGGATCGCGTCCACCGCCGCCCGTAGATCACCCCGGACCAGGGTCAGGTCCGAGGCCTCGATGGCCACGTCGGTGCCGGTGCCCATCGCGATGCCCAGGTCGGCCTGCGCCAGGGCGGCGGCGTCGTTCACCCCGTCGCCGACCATCGCGACCACCCTGCCCTGCGCCTGCAATGCAGAGACCTTGCGCACCTTGTCAGCGGGCAGTACCTCGGCGATCACGTCGGCCGGGTCGATGCCGACCTCGGCGGCGATCGCCCTGGCGGCGGCCGCGTTGTCACCGGTCAGCAGGATGGGCCGCAGCCCCAGCTCGCGGAGTTCGGAGATCGCCTGCGCACTGGTCGGTTTCACCGTGTCCGCGACGATCAGCAGACCCCGGGCGGCGCCGTCCCAGCCGATCGCGACAACCGTCCGGCCAGCGGACTCCGCGGCCTGGCGCGCGTGCTCGAGCACCGCTTCCAGCGGCAGCGCCCATTCCTGCGCGAGCCAGGACGCCCGGCCGGCGGCGACGGCGTGCCCGTCCACCATCCCGTGCACACCGAGCCCCTGAGTGGAGACGAACGAATCCACCGAGGGCAGCACGCCGATCCGTTCGCGGGCGCCGGCGGTGATAGCGGCGGCGACCGGGTGCTCGGAGGCGTCCTCCAGTGCGCCGGCCAGCCGCAACAGCTCGGTTTCATCGGTCCCGGCGGCCGGGACCACGTCGACCAGCGTCATCCGGCCGGTGGTGACGGTTCCGGTCTTGTCCAGCACGATGGTGTCGACTCGGCGGGTGGATTCCAGGATCTCCGGACCCTTGATCAGGATGCCCAGTTGGGCGCCGCGGCCGGTGCCGACCAGCAAAGCGGTCGGGGTGGCCAGCCCGAGCGCGCAGGGGCAGGCGATGATCAACACCGCGACGGCCGCGGTGAACGCGGCCTCAGCACCAGCACCGGTACCCAACCAGAACCCCAGGGTGCCCACCGCGAGGGCGATGACGATCGGCACAAAGACCGCGGACACCCGGTCCGCGAGCCGCTGCACCGGAGCCTTCCCGGACTGCGCCTGCTCCACCAGCCGGGCCATCTGCGCGAGCTGGGTGTCCGAGCCGATCCGGGTGGCCCGGACCACCAGCCGGCCGCCGGCGTTCACGGTCGCCCCGGTCACGGCGTCACCCGGTCCGACCTCGACCGGCACCGGTTCACCGGTGAGCAGGCTGGCGTCCACCGCGGACGCACCCTCGATCACCACACCGTCGGTCGCGATCTTCTCCCCCGGCCGCACCACGAACAGATCACCGACGGCGAGTTGATCGACGGGCACCCGCTGCTCCCGGCCGTCGCGCAGCACCGCAACGTCCTTCGCGCCCATGTTCATCAACGCCCGAAGCGCGGCACCGGACTGCTTCTTCGCGCGGGCCTCGAAATACCGGCCCGCCAGGATGAACACGGTGACCGCCGTCGCGACCTCCAGGTAGATCTCGCTCACGCCGGCGCCCGGCTCGGGGAGAAGCGTGAACGTCATCCGCATACCCGGCATGCCGGCTTCGCCGAAGAACAGCGCGTACAACGACCACCCGAACGCGGCCAGCACCCCGACGCTGATCAGGGTGTCCATCGTGGCGGCGCCGTGCCGCAGGTTCGTCCAGGCCGCGCGATGAAACGGCCTCGCCCCCCACACGACGACCGGCGCGGCGAGCGTCAGGCTCAGCCACTGCCAGTTGTCGAACTGCAACGGGGGGATCATCGCGAGCACCAGCACCGGCACGGTCAGCGCCGTGGAGATGATCAGCCGGCGGCGCAGCGATGCCACCTCGGGGTCCTCGACCGGGTCGGTCGATCCCGCCCCATCGGACGGGTCCACCTGACGGCGAGGCGGCTCGGGCAAGGTGGCCGTGTAGCCGGTGGCCTGCACCGTGGCGATCGCCGCGTCCACCGCCGTGCCCGCCGGCAACACCACATGGGCCTTCTCGGTCGCGTAGTTCACCGAGGCCTGCACTCCGGGCATCCGGTTGAGCTTTTTCTCGATCCGCGCGGCACATGACGCGCAGGTCATGCCACCGATCTGCAGATCGATCGCTTGCTGCGTCATATCGGGAACCTCCCTGGAACGGTGGGTGAGAGCGGCGCGGGATCGCGAGGGTGGAACGGGTCAGGAGGCGAGGGTGTAGCCGGCCTCGTCGACCGCCTCCCGGATCGCCTCGACGGCCAGCGGTTGGGTGCTGGTCACCGTCACCCGGGAATCACCGCCGGCGTTCAGATCCACC
>DATDBV010000319.1:0-9905 GCA_036524715.1 Nakamurella sp.
GGAGGTGCGGATGGCTGAGATCGCCGCCGTCATCGCGTCCACCCATCACCCGTTCTACTACCGGGCCAGCACCTCCACCGGCGCGGATCGGCCGCCGTTCGCCGACGAATGGGTGGCCAAGATCGAACGGTTCCGACAGACGCTCACCGCGGCCGAACCGGACGTGCTGGTGATGGTCGGCAGCGACCACTTCCACCAGTTGTGGCTGGACAACATGCCGCAGTTCCTGGTCGGCAAGGCACCGTTCTTCGACGCCAACTGGCACAACGAGGAACGCGAGTTCGGCCTGCCACGGATGCGGCTGCGCGGAGAGGAGGACCTGGCCGCGCACATTCTGCGGGACGGCCTGGATCGGGATTTCGACCTCGCGTTCAGCAACGAGCTGCGCATCGACCACAGCGTCACCTGCCCGATCATCACCCTGCGGCCGCAGGCGGACCTGCCGATCGTGCCCGTGTACACCAACATCTTCGCGCCACCCCTGCCGCAACCGAGACGCTTCGTGGCCCTGGGCAAGGCGCTCCGGGAGATGGTCGAATCCTGGGCGAGCGACAAGCGGGTCGCCATCATCGGTACCGGCCACCTGTCGCTGGAACTCGGCGGGCCCCGCCAGTTCGGCGAGCACGGGCCGGACCCGGAGTTCGACCGCAGGGCGGTGGACTGGATCGCCTCCGGCGACCTGGCGGGGTGCCTCGCCGAGGTCACCCTGGACAGCCTGCACGCGCCCGGCAACGCCACCCACGGGTTCATGGATTTCATGCTGATGATGGGGGTGGCGGGTGAGCACCAGAAGGCCGACTACGTGGATTCTCTCGACCTGTTCCACACCATGGAGGCGTACTTTACCTGGTATCCGAACGGAGCGCCGGCGGGATGAGCAAGTACCTGCTGGACAAGTTTCTGTTCACCGTCGACCGGGAGCCGGATCTGGTCGAACGGTACCGGGATGACCCAACCGGCACGGTCGACTGGTGGGAGGCCGAGCGGGCCAACATCATCCTGAACTGCGCCGACGCCGAGAAGTCCACCTGGCTGGAATTCTCCGACGCCGAACGCCACGCGCTCAAGACGCACGACCATGTCGCCCTGTTCGAGATGGGCGCGCACCCGTTCCTGACCCTCACCTTGTTCATTGCCATGTTCGAGCGTGACCACGGGCCGTTGGAGTACCAGATCGCGTACGGCCGGGCGATGAAGCACCTCACGCCGCCCTACCCAGATATTTCCACCTGAACGGCACGAGAAGGGAAATCAACGATGAATCCCGAATCCCTGGTCCTCCGCGGCGGCACCGTGCTGACGATGGACAAGACCCACACCATTCTCCAGGGTGCGGACGTTCTCGTCGTCGGCAAGTCGATCGCCGGAGTCGGTGTAGGGCTTGACGTCCCGGCGGGCACCGTCGAGATCGACGCCGGTGGCGGCATCGTCATGCCTGGCATGATCGACACCCACCGGCACATGTGGCAGACCGCGATGCGCGGCTACGGTGCCGACTGGACGCTCACCCAGTACTTCGTCTGGTACTACCTCGAGCACGGCCGCAAGTTCCGGCCGCAGGACATTGCCGCCGGCAACCGGCTGGCCGCCCTGGAATCGTTGGAGTCCGGGGTGACGACCGTCGTCGACTGGTCGCACGGCCTGCAGACGGTCGACCACGCGCAGGCCGCCGTCGACGCGCTGCAATCGGTGCCCGGCCGATACATCCTGGCGTACGGCAACATTCAGGCCGGTCCGTGGGAGTGGTCGGCCGATCCGGCGGTTCGCACGTTCCTGGAACGGTACCGTGACGGCGCGGGCTCCCTCGACGGCGTGCAGATGGCCTTCGACGTCACCGGAGACCCCACCTTCCCGGAACGGGCCGCGTTCGAGGTGGCCCGCGACCTCGGCCTGTCGGTGACCACGCACGCCGGGGTGTGGGGCGCCACCGGTGACGACAGCATCCGGCAGATGTTCGAGGGTGGGTACATGCAGCCGGACACCGTGTATGTGCACGCGGCATCGCTGTCCACCGACTCCTACCACCGGATCGCGGCCACCGGCGGGTCGATCTCGGTGTCCACCGAGTCGGAACAGAGTGCGGGACAGGGCTACCCACCCACCTGGCAGGTTCGTCGACACGGCATCCCGGTGTCGCTGTCGATGGACACCAGCGTGTGGTGGAGCGGCGACCTGTTCTCCGCAATGCGGACGACGCTGGGCGCGGACCGCTCCCGGGAGCACTTCGAGGCGCACCTGAAGGGCGAGACCGTCACCCATTCCGCGTTACGGGCCGAACACGTGGTGGAGTGGGCGACCCGCGGCGGCGCGCACGCGCTGGGCCGGGACGACCTTGGCTGCCTTGAGGTCGGAAAGACGGCCGACCTCGTGCTGCTGAAGAACGACGATTCCGCCGTGTCGTTCCCCCTGCTGAACCCCTACGGCCACGTCGCGTTCCAGGCCCAGCGTGCGGACGTGCACACGGTCGTGGTCGACGGGCGGATCGTCAAGCAGGACGGCAAGCTGGTCGGGGTCGACCTGACCGCGACCCGACGGGAGATCGAGGCGACCGTGGGCTATCTGCGCGACGAACTGGGCGAACAGGCCTGGGTGGTGGGCATGCACCCGGATCAGGCAGCCGTCGAGCGGCTGGAGAACCCCTACCAGTACACCGACTTCAAGTCGGACACCACGACCGTCGCGCGGGAGGAGGCCTTCCGGGAGCAATTGGAGGAGGGTCGGTGACGGCACGCGGCAGCCTCCACCGCACGCCGGTCGCGATCGTCGGGGTCGGTTTCGCTGACGGCCGGTTCGGCCGGAGCGACGAATGGGTGCGGCTGCGCGAGGTGGGACCGTCGGGGGCCCTCCTCGCGCGGCCGGACGCCGTCGTCGACTTGCGCCGCGCCGAGCCGCCCGACGACCCGGTGGCGGCGCCGGATGTCGCGTTGGACCGGCTGGTGGGCACCGCCACGGCCTTGCCGACGGCCGGATCATGACGGCGCGGCCGGCCGCTCTGCTCGACCAGCCGGGCGGTACGCCGCGGTTCGGCGAACGAGAGTTGCTGCCCCCCGCCGGGGGCGAGATCGTGATTCGGGTGACCGCGGCGCCGATCACCCCGCTGGATCGACTCTGCGCCACCGGGCGCTCCTACTTCGGCCTCCCGGTCACGCCGTACGTTCCGGGCGTGCAGGGCGTCGGCACCGCGGAGAGCGGCCCGATCGAGGCCGGTACCCCGGTGTGGTTCGCCACCACGGCGGGCATGCGCCCCGGCGACGGCAGCATGCGCGGCTGGGTGGCGGTGCCGGAACACGATGTGGTCCCGTTGCCGACCGGCGCCGACCCGGTGCTGTTCGGTGCGCTGGGGCTGTCCGCGGTCGCCGCCTGGATGGCGATGACCGGGCCGGGTGGTCCGACGGCCGCCGATTCGGTGATGGTGCTGGGCGCCGGTGGCGTGGTCGGTCAGGCGGCGATCCAGCTCGCTCGTGGCGTCGGCGCCTCCCGGGTGGTGGCCGTGGCCCGGTCCGCGGCCGCCCGGGATCAGGCGCTCCGGCTCGGCGCCGACACCGCGGTCGCCATCGACCCGACCGACGACGTCGACTCGCTGGCCGCCCGGATGGCCGCCGGCTGCGACGGTCCCGTCGACCTGGTGTTGGACCCCCTCTTCGGCGTGCCGGCGGCCGCCGCCCTGCGCAACCTGCGCGGCGGCGGGCTCCTGGTCAACCTGGGCAGTTCGGCCGCGGAGACGGCGCCGTTCGACTCGTCCACCCTGCGCAGTCGCCAGTTGCGGATTCGCGGCTACACGAACACCGAACTGTCCACCGAGCAGCGACGGGAGGCGTTGATCCACATCGCCGGCGAGGTCGTGGCCGGCCGGCTCACCGCGGACCATGAGCGGGTGCCGTTGGCCGAGGTCGCGGACGCGTGGAACCGGGTCGGTCGCCGGGTGGTGCTGGTCCCTTGAGTTGAAAACGTCCCGGGCGATCGAGGGAGGAGTTTCGGCTCCTCCCGGTCATCGGGAACCGCCGAAACTCCTCCCTCGATCAGGCGCCGGCCGCGGCCCGTGTCCACCGCCTCCGCGGCCTGTCGCAGGGGCATTGTCGGACCCCTCTCCTACAGTCCCCACCAATGAGGCCGAGACGGCGGTCGACGACGAACGGGTGGGTGGATCGGGCATGGATGGCGGACGGGTGGTGCGGGGTTCCTGGCCGGCGACGGCGGGTGCCGACCACGGATTGGCCTGGCACGTGGGAGACGCAGTGCTGGCCCGCGCCCGGTCCGTGCTGACCAGGGGCTGCGTGCTGACGTGCGAGCAGACCGAACCGGGCGAGCTGCGGGCGACGGTCAGCGGCACCCGCCCATGGCCGTACGAGGTCGGGGTGGCGTTCGTGATGGCCGGCGGGCGGGTCGGCGCGTTCGAGGGGGAGTGCGACTGCCCGGTCGAACTCGACTGCAAGCACGCGGTCGCCGCCCTGCTGCACCACCTCGGAACCGACGCCCCGGCCCACCCGCCCGCCCGCCGGGCCATCGCGGTCGTCCAGGACCGGCCGACGTGGGAACTCTCACTCACCCCCCTGCTCGGCGCGTCGCTCAAGGTGCCCGTGGAGCGGGACCGGGTGCACACACCGCTCGCCCTGCAGGTCAGCGTCGTGCTCCGGGAGCCGACGGGCCCGTTCGGTACCGCCGGGCTGCGGATCCGGCCGATCCAGTACAACGCCCGCAACCGCTGGGTGAGCAGCGGCGTGTCCTGGCGCGACCTCCGGTACGGCTACTACACCGCCCACTACCAGCCCGGGCAGCTCGAATCGCTGCGCGGCATCGCCGATCTGGAGCTGCGCCGAGATCCGCACCAGGCCCTGTCCGCCTGGATTGCACTTGACGGTCCCGGCGGAACCCAACTCTGGGACGCGCTGGCCGACGCCCAGCAGGCCGGTATCGACCTGCTGCTGGACGGCGCGCACACGCCGGTCGATCTGTTGGACGACCCGGCCGAGATCGCGCTCGACCTGGTGCGCGACGAGACCCTCCGGCTGACTCCCGTCATCCGACTCGGCGAACGCATCCTGGAGACCGCATCCACCCAGCTGATCGGTCAGCCGGCGCACGGGCTGGTCCTGGGGCTGTCGGCCGATCGCCGCCCGACACCCCCGATCGGGCTGGCCCGGCTACGCCGACCGCTGACCGCCGACCTGGCCGGCCTGCTCGAAACCGGCTCCATCGCGATCCCACCGTCCGACGAAAGCCGCTTCCTGGCCGAGTATCTGCCCAGCCTGCGGCGGCGGATCACCGTGCTGTGCAGCGACGGCACCGTGCGCCTGCCCGAGCCGACTCCGCCGCGACCGGTCCTCACGGTGACCCGGGAGCCGGGCCATCGAATCGGGCTGCACTGGCAGTGGCAGGAGGATTCGGGTCTCCGGCGCGAGTTTGACGACCGGCGAGGCATGCCCGCGTCCGACCGGACGGCGATGCGCCGGGTCATCGAGTCCGTGCTGTCCACCGGTGCGCTGCCGACGACCACGCTGATCGCGGGTCCGGAGGGGCCGGAGCCGCTGCCGCGCCACCTGCTGGAGGGGATCGAGTCCGTCCGCTTCATGACGCAGACCTGGCCGATCCTGTCCGAACTGCCCGGCCTGATCACCGAACTGGCCGGCGCGGACGCCGGCCTGCGGTACCGGCCGGCCACCTCCGCACCCGAGCTGGACCTCGTCGAGGGCGATCCCGACGACGAGGGCGATCATGACGTGTGGCCGACCCGCGACTGGTTCGGGCTGGCCGTCCGGGTCACCGTCGACGGCGAGGACGTGCCGTTCGAGCTGATCTTTCGAGCACTGGCCGAGGACGATTCGATGCTCGTCCTGCCCAGCGGCACCTACCTGCATCTCGAAGACTCGAACGGGCGCTGGGACCAGTTGCGGGAGCTCATCGAGGAATCCCGGGCGATGGACGACGCCGGCCCCGCCGAGCTCCGAATCGGTCGCTACACCGCCTCCCGGTGGTCGGACCTGGAGGAGTCCGGTCTGCTCGGGGAACGGGCCGCGCGCTGGCGGGACCGGATGCAAGACTTGGCCGTCGGGTCGGGTGACCGGTACGCGCCGGGGCCGTTGCCGGCCGGCCTGCGCGCGGAGCTGCGCAGCTACCAGCGCGAGGGCCTGGACTGGCTGCGGGAACGGTTCGATCAGGGCCTGGGCGGAATCCTCGCCGACGACATGGGCCTGGGCAAGACGCTGCAGATGCTGGGCCTGGCCGCGCACGTCCGGGAGCAGGACCCGTCCGGGGCACCGCTGCTGGTGGTGGCACCGACCAGCGTCATCGCCAACTGGGTCGCGGAGGCCGCCCGGTTCACCCCCGAGCTCAGGGTGCTGCCGATCACTGCGGGCACGGGCCGGCGAGGACCGTTGGCCGGGGCGATCGCCGGCGCGGACCTGGTCGTGACGTCCTATCAACTGTTCCGCCTGGGCATCGAGGAGTTCGGGGAACTGCCGTGGTCCGCTCTCGTCCTGGACGAGGCACAGTTCGTCAAGAACGTGCAGTCCAAGGGCTTTCACTGCGCACGGGACTTCCCAGTGCCGGTCACGTTCGCGGTGACCGGCACACCGCTGGAGAACAACCTGATGGAGTTCTGGGCCCTGCTTGCGATCACCGTGCCCGGCCTGTTCCCCGACTCGCGCCGATTCACCGAGTATTACCGCGTGCCGATCGAGCGAGGCGAGGCGTCCGGGCGACTGGCCCAGCTGCGCCGCCGGGCGACCCCGTTCCTGCTGCGGCGCACCAAGGAACAGGTCGCTCCGGAGCTGCCGCCGAAGCTGGAGCAGGTCATCGAGGTGGACCTGAGCCCACGGCATCGGCAGCTGTACCAGCGGTACCTGCAGCGGGAGCGGCGCAAGATCCTCGGGCTGCTGCGGGACGAGCGTTCCCTGGACGACAACCGGTTCCAGATCCTGCGGTCGCTGACGCTGCTGCGCCAACTCAGCCTGGACCCCTCGTTGGTCGACGAGACGCACCGCGACATCCCGTCCAGCAAGCTGGATGTGGTCATCGATCGGATCGAGGAGATCGTGGAGTCCGGGCACCGGGTGCTGGTGTTCAGCCAGTTCACCCGCTTCCTGGCCCGGGCCGGGGGCCGGCTGGACACCCAGGGCATCGCGCACTGCCAGCTGGACGGCCGCACGCGGGACCGCGGCGCGGTGGTCGACGCGTTCCGATCCGGCGCGGCCCCGGTCTTCCTGATCAGCCTCAAGGCCGGCGGGTTCGGGCTGAACCTCACCGAGGCCGACTACTGCATCCTGCTCGACCCCTGGTGGAACCCGGCGGCCGAGGCGCAGGCGATCGACCGCGCGCACCGCATCGGGCAGACCCGCAGCGTGATCGTCCACCGGTACGTCGCCCGGGACACGATCGAGGAGAAGGTGATGGCGCTCAAGGCCGGCAAGGCCAAGTTGTTCGACGACGTGCTTGGTGGCGGACCGGACGCGGGTCGCCCGGGTGGGGCGTCGCTGACCGCGGACGAGATCCGGGAGTTGCTCGCCTGACCGCCACGTTGCTCGGGGTCCAAGGGGGTCGATGGGTGCCGCGGCTGGGCGTCCGCAGGGCCCGAACATTGCGACGCGGTCTCGACCCGATCGCAAATTCGACCGATGGTCGCAGACCCGACAAGTGATCTTGATAACGGTTCGGACAGCCGCGTCACCGCACCGTGCCGCCCACTTGCGAAACCCCCGATCGGGTTTATCGTGAGCCCGTCCGGAGACCCCGGCCCGTCCCCGGCGGGACGGACGAGAGACGGGAACAGACGAGAGAAGCGTCGACCGAATCATCCGCTTTGCCTGGCCAACGAGGGAGAGGCACATCGTGACAGCTGACGCGAGCGCCACCGGCGCCACCGCCAAGAAGACATCGGCCTCTCGGGTCGCGGTTCAGAAGTTCGGCACGTTCCTGTCCGGGATGATCATGCCGAACATCGCCGCGTTCATCGCCTGGGGTCTGATCACCGCGTTGTTCATCGCGGACGGTCCGTTCCCGATCGCCGTGATCGGCGGGTTCGGGACGGACGCGGACGGCGTGGCCAACCCGGGGCTGGTCGGCCCGATGGTGCGGTACATGCTGCCGATCCTGATCGCCGCGCAGGGTGGCCGGATGGTGTACGGCGTGCGCGGCGCGGTGGTCGGGGTGGTCGCCACCATGGGCGTGATCATGAGCACGACCGAGCCGATGTTCATGGGCGCGATGCTCATGGGCCCGCTGGCCGCGTACCTGATGAAGAAGGTCGACGCGATCTGGGACGGCAAGATCAAGCCCGGGTTCGAGATGCTGGTCAACAACTTCTCGGCGGGCTTCCTGTCGGCGGGTCTGGCGATCGCCAGCTTCTACATCTTCGGTCCGATCTTCCGGTGGGTGTCGGACACCTTGGGCAGCGGTGTGGACTGGCTGATCGCGCACAGCCTGCTGCCGCTGGCCAGCATCATCATCGAACCCGCCAAGGTGCTGTTCCTGAACAACGCGATCAACCACGGGGTGCTGACCCCGCTGGGCATCAACCAGTCCGCCGAGACCGGCAAGTCGATCCTGTTCCTGCTGGAGGCCAACCCCGGTCCGGGTGTCGGTCTGCTGATCGCCTACTCGATCTTCGGCACCGGTCTGGCCAAGAGCACGGCGCCGGCCGCGGCGATCATCCAGTTCTTCGGCGGCATCCATGAGATCTACTTCCCGTACGTGCTGATGAAGCCGCTGACCCTGCTGGCCACCATCGCCGGTGGGATGGTGGGCATCCTGACCCTGACCATCTTCAGTGCCGGGCTGCGGGCGCCGGCCGCCCCCGGATCGATCATCGCGGTGCTCATCCAGACACCGGGGAACAGTCTGGTCGGGGTGGCGCTGTCGGTGTTGTTGGCGGCGACGACGAGTTTCGTGATCGCCTCGATCATCCTGCGGGCCGGCCGGAAGTCGGACGAGAGCGCCGATCTGGCCGCGGCGACCGCGCAGATGGAAGGGATGAAGGGCAAGAAGTCCGCGGTATCCGGGGTGCTGACCGACATCGAGCGCTCGCAGGAGGAGGCGGACGAGGCCCGGGAGGCCGCCACCCGGTCCAAGCCGATCCGCAAGATCGTGTTCGCGTGTGACGCCGGCATGGGGTCGTCCGCGATGGGTGCCTCGGTGCTCCGGAACAAGATCAAGAAGGCCGGATTCGCGGACATCACGGTGGTCAACATCGCCATCGCCAACCTGGTCGACGATGTCGACCTGATCGTCACCCACCAGGACCTGACCGCCCGGGCCCGGGACAAGGCGCCCGCAGCGCAACATGTATCGGTCACCAACTTCATGAACAGCCCGAAGTACGACGAGATCGTCGAGGAACTCAAGATCACCAACCCGCACACCAGCAGCGCGTAGCCCCGCAGGGCCGGCGGTCCTGTCACCCGGCGCGATCTCGCTCGGCCAGGCCCGCGGGTTGGAGCCGGAACTCGACCGAACCACCGACCGCACCGCACCCCGGGATTGTCCGCGATCCCGGGGTGTTCCATCGTTCGGGGCGTTCCAATGAAGGGGCCGGTGCGCCCCCTGCGGGCCGCCGGGTTCTGTGCCATTGTCAGATCCGACCGAACCGATCACGGTGGGCCACCGGCCCGCCCGGCATGACCGGCGGCCCCCTGCGGCCGTGCGGCGGCCACCAGTCGAAACGACGAAGGAGTCACCGGCATGGGCGATATCTTGACCGCATCCCAGATCAAGACCCCGGGCACCGCGACCGGGAAGGACGAGGCGATCCGGGAGGCCGGGCAGATCCTGGTCGATGCCGGCGCGGTCGTCCCGGAGTACATCGACGCGATGTTCGAGCGGGAGAAGTCGGTGTCCACCTACATGGGCAACTTCCTGGCCATCCCGCACGGCACCAACGAGGCCAAGGACTCGATCAAGGCCTCCGCCCTGTC
>DATDBV010000320.1:0-8003 GCA_036524715.1 Nakamurella sp.
CAGGCTGCGTGCAGCAGCAGTGTGAGTTCTAGGAGGGTGGTCTGGTGTGCGGGAACCGGTGCCGGGGTCACGAGCAGCACCCCGTCGAGGATCTCGTACCGCTGCCCGTCGTCGGGCGAGTGCAGCAGATCGTCCACCGTCCATTCACCGTGCACCCGCGGCGGCCAGGCCGGCGCCCGCTGTTCCACTGCTGCCATACCCACCATCGTCCACCCTTCCCGCGGCCACGTCATCAGTATGTCGATGATCCCGGCAGCATCCCGAGTTACCCACAATCCGCAGGTCAGCGGCCGTGACGCAGGCCACGATGCGGTGACCGGAATAGCATCCCAACCAAGGCAGTTGCCCTGGGTGACCGGCCGGACATCCGGCCCCCGGGGTTCGGTGCGGCACCTCGGACACGACCGAGGAGGCCCTCCATGCCGTCGCTGTTCGACCCCATCAACCTGCAGGACCTGACGCTCAAGAACCGGATCTGGCTGTCCCCGATGTGCCAATACAGCGTCGAGCAGCAGGACGGGGTGCCCACCGACTGGCACCTGGTGCATCTGGGCTCGCGCGCCGCGCTGGGTTACGGTCTGATCCTGACCGAGGCGACCGCCGTCGTCCCGGACGGTCGGATCAGCCCGCAGGACACCGGCATCTGGAACGACGAACAGGTCGTCGGCTGGCGACGGGTCGTCGACTTCGCGCACGGCCAGGGCACGCCGATCGGCGTCCAGCTCGCCCACGCCGGACGCAAGGCATCCACCCGGGCGCCCTGGCTGGGCACGGGTTCGGTGCCGACGGACGAGGGTGGCTGGCCGGCCGTCGCGCCCTCCGCGGTCGCCTTCGACGGATACGCGACGCCGGCCGAGCTGACCACCACGCAGATCGCGGGCGTCGTCACCGCTTTCGCCGACGCAGCCCGACGCGCGGACGACGCCGGGTTCGATGTGGTCGAGGTGCATGCCGCGCACGGCTACCTGCTGCACCAGTTCCTGTCACCGCTGGCGAACCGCCGCACCGACGGGTACGGCGGCAGTTTCGAGGACCGGACGCGGCTGGTGCTCGAGGTGGTCGACGCGGTGCGGGCCGCGTGGCCGGCCGGCAAGCCTGTGCTCGTCCGCATCTCGGCCACCGATTGGGTCGAGGGTGGCTGGACGGTGGCCGAGAGTGCCGAGCTGGCCGGGTTGCTGCGCGAGCACGGCGTCGACCTGGTGGATGCGTCCTCGGGCGGCCTTGACCCGGCGCAACAGATCGCCGTCGGGCCCGGCTACCAGGTGTCGTTCGCCCGGGACGTTCGAACCAAGGGCGGCATCCCCACCGGGGCGGTCGGGCTGATCACCGAACCGGCCCAGGCGCAGCAGATCCTGGACGAGGGTTCGGCCGACGTCGTCCTGCTGGCCCGGGCGGCGCTCCGCGAGCCGGCCTGGCCGCTGCGGGCCGCTCACGAGCTGGGTCTCCCCCGCGACGACGCGCCATACCCGCCGCAGTACCTGCGCGGCGCCTGGCGCTGAGCGCCGGGCGCCGGCGGTGATCCCGCCGACGCAACCGGCATCCCCTGCGGCGCCCGCCGGATACCCTGCGGCGCCCGCCGGCGGGTGGGCGAGGATTGGCTGACGACCCCCGAATGCCGACGTGCAGACCGGGCGTCGACGACGGGTCAGCCGATCGATCCGGTCAAATAGCGCTGCAGGGTAGGGGCGATGGCCGAGACGATCTGGTCGGCCGTGGCCGAGGCCAGCGGTTCCACCCGCACGATGTAGCGGGCCATCACCAGCCCGATCATCTGGCTGCTGACCAGGCCGGCCCGCAGCGCCCGGTCCGGGCCATCCATCACCCCCACCAGCCGGCCGAGCACCTGTCCGGTGACGAACTCCCGCAGCAGCCGGGTCGACTCCTCATGGGACACCGCGGATCTCACCAGGATGATCATCGGGCTGTGCACGCCGGACCGGTCCCATTCGGCCAGCAGCCGGCGAAGCAGCCGCTCCCCCAACGCGTCCGGACCGCCGTCGAACACGTCGGCCAGCAACACCTCCGGGTCGACCGGTGGTTCCATCGACGCCCGGAACAACCCAGCCTTGTCGCCGAACCAGTGCCGGATCATCCCCGGGTCGACACCGGCGTCGGCCGCGATCGACCGGAAGGACGCCCCGCCGAAGCCCTTCTCGGTGAACGCCCGGCGAGCGGCGGCCAGCACTTCGTCCCGGGTGTTCCGGTCCCCCGCCGGTCGGCCGCGACGCCGGGCCGGACCGGTCAATCGGCCACCACCCGCACCACCCCGGCCGCCCCGTCGACGGTCACCCGCATTCCGGTGCTGATCACCCGCGTCGCTCCGGCCACGCCGACGACCGCCGGAATCCCGTACTCCCGGGCGACGACCGCGCCATGGCTGTTCGCCCCACCCATTTCCATCACCAATCCGCCGGCGGTGAGGAACAGCGGGGTCCACCCGGGATCTGTCGACGGCGCGACCAGGATCTCGCCCGGTTCGAGCCGCGCGTCGACCGGATCGAGCACCACTCGGGCGACTCCGCTGACGGTGCCGGCCGACGCGGCGGTGCCGGCCAGGGTGCCCGGCTCCCGCGGTGCCGCCGAGTCGGCCACCGCCTCCGGTTCGGTGCCGTCGGACAGCACCACCCTGGGCACGTGCCGCCGCGCGAGTTCCCGCTCGTAGCGCTGCTTGCGGTCGGCGATCACCGACCGAAGATCGCGTCCGGCCGCGGCGTCTTTGACCTCGTCGAAGTCGAGGAAGAAGACATCGTCAGCACTGTCGAGGGCACCGAAGGCCGCGAGGTCGGTGCCGATCCCGGCGATGAGGGCGCGGGCGCGGGCGATCGCGGTGATCATGATGAACTTCGGAGTCTCCCGCAACCCGACCAGGGCCCGGGCGCGGTTCAGGCAGAACGAGACAACGGCACCGCGCACCCGCCCACGTCGCCGCGCCCGGTCCACCAGGGTGCGCACCATCTCCTGCGCCTCCCGGGCGCCGGCCGCGAACCGGCGATCCGGGGTCACCGCGTCCGCGTCCAGCCGCAGGTAGCCGGCGAGCACCCCGAACAGGTGAGTGGGGTCGTCCGACCACCGCGGCAGACCCAGATCGATCTCGGCGACGGCCCGCTGCCCGTAGGCGGCGAGAAAGGCCGCCATCCCCTGCTGCAGCACCGGCGGCAGGCTCCGCATCCGATACCGGGCCGCCAGGTCGGCGGCTTCGCTCACCCCGAGCACCTCGACCGAGGCCGGATCGGCACGAACACACACAGCGAGATCCCAGAGCTGCAGGTCCATCTCGATCGTGACGTTGTTGGGCACGCCGCGCAGCACGGTCTCCACCTCGGTCGAGGTGATCTGGCCGCGAAGCAGCCGCCAGACCAGGCCGAGCGTCGCAAATCCGACGGCAGCCCCAGGCAGGGCTCGCGGCACCAGTGGAAACGAGTCGAACATCAGGCCGATGGCAGCATCCACCCGTTCGACCACCGCGGAACCCGCAGGTGGCAGCGGAGTTTCCGCGACGTGCGCCAGGATCCGCCTGGTCGCGCGGATCGCCGCCGGCGGACTGACCACCGCGCGGGCGGCGATGAGCGGGGCCCGGGTTCGCACCAGCACGCGCAGGATCGTCCGGATCCCCACACGCCGGGAACCCCGCACGACCGCGAAGCGGGGATCGTCGACGAACCGCCGGAAGACCACCGCCGTCCGCGCCTCCATGAAGTCGAGCATTCTCGGTGCGACGGCGCGGCCCACCCGGGACCGCACCACGGTGGTGAAGTCGGCGAACACCCGGTCCGCGGCCACCGAGAAGCCCGCCGGGCCGTCGGTGATCCTGGCCGGCCGGTACCCGGCGAGGCTCGGGAACCCGCTGCCGATCACCCGGAACGCGGCCACACCCATCGGGGTGATCGGTCGGTGCAGGCCCTGGGCCAGGGTGATGCAGAAGAACACCCGAACGTCTTCGGAGGAAACGGGTCTGGAACTGACCGGGACGGGGAACAGGGTGGTGATCGGCCGGGACTGGGTCAGCCACAACTCGCCCGATCCGTCGAAGGCCCACTCGATGTCCTGCGGCGCGTCGAACGCGGACTCGACCCGGTCGCCCAACGCCGCGAGCCGGCGGACCTCGTCGTCGGTCAGGCAGAACTCACCCGACCCACCCACCGTCCGCCGCAGAATCCGGCCGGTCGCGGTGTCGACGACGAAATGGTCGGGGTCGACGCTGCCGGACACAACGGCCTCCCCCAGGCCCGGCGCGGCGTCCACCACGGCTTGCCGGCGCCGCCCGGTGACCGGATCCGCGGTGAAGAGCACGCCGGCGGCGCGGGCGTCGACCATCCGCTGCACGACGACGGCCAGGGCCACGTCGGCGTCGTCGATGCCCTGGGTGGCCCGGTAGGCGACCGCCCGGTCGGTCCACAGCGACGCCCAGCATCGGTGGACCGCGTCGAGCACATCGTCGATGCCGACGACGTTCAGGTAGGTGTCCTGCTGTCCGGCGAAGCTGGCGCCGGGCAGGTCCTCAGCCGTGGCCGACGACCGAACGGCGACGGGCACCTCGGATCCCATGCGCCCGTACGCCTCTCGGATCGCCTCGACGATCGGGTCGGGCATCGGTGCGGCCAGCACGGCCGCCCGGGTCGCGGCCGGATCGGTCGGGCTTGCCGCGGGCAGGCGCCCGTCGGTCGCGGTCCGATACGCCCAGGTCGGCACGCAGAAGCCGGCGGGCACGTGGAAACCGGCCGCGATCAGCTCGCCCAGGTTGGCCGCCTTGCAACCGGCATCGGCCAGGCGCGCGCCGGACAGATCGGACAGATCGAGAACGGCGGACTCGACAACGGCCATCCGGCACCTCTCCGGCTCGTCCACCCGACTAATTCCACATGCGTGGAGTTACGCACCAAGGGTGGCACCGTCACCCCTGCGGCGCAAGGGGTATCAGGAAGCTGTCCCCCGGCCGCCAGGTCAGTGGCGGCACCGTGCCGGGCGCAGCGACGGAACCGGCAGCCGGATCGACAACCTGATGGAAAGCCGCGCACGAGCCGATCCACCGCCCGGTCGGCGATCTCGGCCGCCGCAAATGGTGCCCGGGACCGAGAGTCGTTCAGATCAGAACTCCTCGTGGGTGGCCGGGTGCATGCCCTCGACCCTGATGCCGGTCTCCAGCGTGGCCAGGTCGCCGAGGTCGTCGTCGGCCAGTTCGAAGTCGAACAGCGCCAGGTTCTGCCGCAGCCGGTCCACCGACGACGCCTTGGGCACGATCGCGATGCCCTGCTGCACATGCCAGCGCAGCAGCACCTGCGCCGGCGACCGGCCGACCCGGTCGGCGATCCGCACGACCACCGGGTCGGCGAGCAGGTCCGGATTGTTGGCCAGCGGGGACCAGGCCTGGGTGAGGATCCCGCGCCGTGCATCGTCGGCCAGCTGATCGCGTTGCGGGAGCCGCACGTGCAACTCGATCTGATTGACCGCGGGCACGGTCGAGCTCGCGGCGGCCAGCCGGTCCAGGTGCTCGGGCAGGAAGTTGGAAACGCCGATCGACCGGGTCTTGCCGGCCGCCCGCAGATCCACCAACGCGCGCCAGCTTTCGACGTAATTGTCCAGCCGCGGCAGCGGCCAATGGATCAAGTACAGGTCCACGTAGTCCAGACCCAGCCGGTCCAGGCTGGCGTCCAATGCGATGATCGCGCTGTCGTAGCCCTGCTCGGAGCCCCGCAGCTTGGTGGTCACGAACAGTTGATCCCGCGGAACGCCGCTGTCGGCGATGCCCTGCCCGATGCCGACCTCGTTGCCGTAGCGTGCGCCGGTGTCGATCAGCCGGTACCCGACCTCGATGGCCTCGCGGACGACGCGGCGCATCACCTCGTCGTCCTGCCGGGCGGTGCCCAAGCCCACCTGGGGCATCGTGGCGCCGTCATTGAACGTGAGTGTCGGTGTGTGACCAGTCATGCGTCCATCATGACGGCATGGGCGAACTCGTCGGACCGCGGCGCAACCGGGTCGACCCGTACGGCGACGTCGTCGCCATGGACCTGCGCGGGGCGTGGACCGGCAACCGCGGCATCCTGCACCGCGGCCCCGACGTCGTGCGGCATCACGCCGGGAGCGCCTGGATCGTCTGCGTTCTCGAGTTCCGCGGTCGGCGGATCCCGCAGTGGGCGGCCGGTCACTACACGCCGCTGTTCTTTCATGACGAGGCGGTGGCGCTGGCCGCCGGGCACCGGCCGTGCGCGGAGTGCCGGCGGCCGGCGTTCCGCGCATTCGTCGAATCGGTGAACCCCGAGCGGCCGCCCCGGGCCCCCGAACTGGACCGGTTGCTGCATGCCCAGCGCTGGCAGCCGCGGGTCGGTCGCCGGTTGCACGACCAGCCGTGGGCGCAGCTGCCGGACGGAACGTTCGTGGCCCGGGACCGCGGGCCGGCGCTCGTGCTGGGCGACACCCTGGTGGACTGGACTCGGAGCGGGTACCGGCAAGCCGGTGCCCGACCGCGGACCGGCTCGGCGACCGTGCTGACCCCGCCCGCGACCCTGCACGCACTGACCGCCGGCTACCCCGTGCAGATCGACACCATCGCCAGCCGGCTCGCGGGTCAGACCCGTTCCAGCACCGATGGTTCCAGCTCGTAGGGCCCAACGGGCAGCCGCCGGCGCGCCACCCGGTCAAGCTCCGGTCAACTGGTCGGCACCGCCGGGCGCCGGCCGAGCACGCCGCCGGCGTAGATCTGCGACTGACGGAGCCGGCCGATCGACTGACTCACCGCGGACGCAAGGGTCACCTGAGACATCGTCCCCGGCTGGCGCACCCGGCCGCACCGTCCACCCGGCCGTCGTCACCTCGACGACTCCCGATTGACCGACCGCCCCCCGGGGTACCGCCGTAGGAGACGACCAGGAGGGCGACCCGGTGAACGATGACAAGGTCCGGCGGGGCGACGAGGTGTCGCGCACCGACGGCACGACCACCCAGCGGTCGGCGAAGGACACCGCGGAACGGGCCGGCGACCGCGCGGTCGGCAGTCGGCCGTTCCGGATCCTGGTCACCGTCGGCCTGATCACCTACGGCATCGTGCACATCCTGGTCGGCT
This sequence comes from Nakamurella sp., assembly GCA_036524715.1. GTDB lineage: Bacteria > Actinomycetota > Actinomycetes > Mycobacteriales > Nakamurellaceae > Nakamurella. The sequence continues at coordinate 7,061 of DATDBV010000320.1, forward strand.
GGATCGCCCTGCAGGTTGCCTGGGGCGGCGGCAACTCGGACGAGGCATCCCAGCAGGGGGCGCTGGCCGAGATGGCCCAGCAACCGGCCGGCGTCGTCGTGCTCTGGCTGACCGTCGTCGGCCTGTTCGCGATGACGGTCTGGCAGGTCGCGGAGGCCGCCTGGGGACATCGGGACAGGCCGGCCGGATTCAAACGGGTCCGCAAGCGGCTGAGTTCCGTCGGCCGCGCCGTTGCCTATGCTGCGATCGCTGTCGCGGCCATCACCGCGCTGCGCGGCGCGTCCCCGTCCGGGAACCAGTCCGGCGACGAGAAGCCGGAGGGCTGGACCGCTCGTCTGATGGCCCTGCCGCTGGGCCGGATCCTGGTGATCGCCGTTGGCGTGATCATCATCGCCATCGCCGTCCGGCTGGTGATCCGCGGCATCAAACGCAAGTTCACCCAAGAACTCACCGGCGGGATCTCCGAGGGCGTGCAACGGCTCGGTCAGGTCGGCTACATCAGCAAGGGCGTCGCGTTCGCCGTGGTCGGCGGCCTGTTCGGCTGGGCGGCGCTCACCTACGACCCGAGCAAGGCCGGCGGCCTGGACGACGCCCTGCGCACCATCAATGGGGCCCCGCTGGGCTCCGGGCTGCTCACCGTCATCGCCATCGGTCTGGTCTGTTTCGGCATCTTCTGCTTCTTCTGGGCCCGGCACCCGAAGATCGATGCCGGTTCGGGCGCCACCGCCCGCTGAATCCGCTGATCCTGTCGCTGCGGGCGCGGTACGGGCATGACAAGCTGACCCGATGCGGCCCACCGGGCCGCGTCGACGTCCCAGCCATGCCGAGGAGTGCCCGCCGTGGGTGACAAGAAGAAGCCGGCCGCCGCCGGTCCCGACCGGCCGCCCAAGATCAAGAAGTCCGCGTACGAGGCGGAACTGCGGCGGTTGCAGACCGAACTGGT
>DATDBV010000321.1:0-2406 GCA_036524715.1 Nakamurella sp.
CACCGAACCGGCGCTGTACCAGGGGCTGGCCGGGCTCCGGGACCGGGTCCGCGGCAACCCGGAGTCGGTGCGGATCATCGAGAAGCAGTTCTCGATGAAGAACACCATGGGCTACGGGCTCAACTCCCTGGTCGACCACACCAGGCCGATCGACATCCTGACCCACCTGATCATCGGCAGCGAGGGCACCCTGGCGTTCGTCGCCTCCGCGGTGCTGCGCACCGTGCCCCTGCTGCGGCACGCGATGACCGGGCTGCTGGTGTTCGACGACCTGTCCGGGGCGACCGGATCGCTGCCCGCGCTGGTGTCCACCGGCCCGGCCACCATCGAGCTGCTGGACGCGACGTCGCTGCGGGTCGCGCAGCGGGACCCGGCCTGCGACGAGATCATCCGGCGGATCACCGTGGACAGGCACGCGGCCCTGCTGGTGGAGTACCAGGCCGACTCGGCCGAGGCTGTCATGGAACTGTCGCAGACCGCGGCTCCGGTGCTGCGGTCCATCCCGGTGGCCGGGCCGGCCGAGCTGACCGCCGACCCGCGGGCCAGGGCCCGGCTCTGGCACACCCGCAAGGGCCTCTACACCACGGTCAACGAGGCCAGGCCGTCCGGCACCACCGCGCTGCTGGAGGACATCGTCGTCCCGGTCCCGACCCTGCTCGACACCTGCGAGCAGCTCATCGACCTGTTCGCCAGGCACAACTACACCGACAGCGTGATCTTCGGGCACGCCAAGGACGGCAACATCCACTTCATGCTCACCGAGCGGCTCGGCGGCGGGGGAGGACTGGATCGGTTCGCCGAATTCACCGAGGACATGGTCGAGCTGGTGCTGGCCAACGGCGGCAACCTCAAGGCCGAGCACGGCACCGGGCGGATCATGGCGCCCTTCGTCCGCCGGCAGTACGGCGACGAGCTCTACGACGTCACCGTCGCGATCAAGGAGCTGTGCGACCCGACCGGCCTGCTCAACCCGGGGGTGATCGTCACCGACGACGACCGGGCGCACCTGCGCGACCTGAAGGTCACACCGACGGTGGAGCAGGAGGTCGACCGCTGCGTCGAGTGCGGCTACTGCGAACCGGTCTGCCCCAGCCGGGACGTCACGACCACGCCGCGCCAGCGGATCGTGCTACGCCGCGAGATGCAGCGGGCCCGGGAGGCCGGCGATACCGCCCTGCTGGACGAACTGGAAAGCGAGTACGAGTACGACGGCGTGCAGACCTGCGCCGTGGACGGCATGTGCTCGACCGCCTGCCCCGTCCTGATCAACACCGGCGACCTGGTGCGCCGGCTGCGCGCCGAACAGGTCGGCAAGGCCACCGCCAAGGGCTGGGGCTTCGCGGCCGAGCACTGGGCGGGCACCACCCGGGTCGCCGGCGCCGCGTTGTCGGTGGCTGCGAAGACGCCCAGCGGCCTGATCACCGGGCCGAACGAGCTCGGCCGAAAGGTGATCGACCCGGATGTCCTGCCGCTGTACTCGCCGGAACTGCCCGGCGGCGGCCGCCAACGACTCCAGGGGACGCCGAACGGATCCGCCGAGATCGTGTTCTTCAGCGCCTGCGTCGGGACGATGTTCGGACCAGCCGACGGGGGGCCGGGCGCGCGGGACGCGTTCCAGCGGCTGTGCGAACGGGCCGGTGTCGCGGTGACCTATCCGCGGGACCTGCCGTCGCTGTGCTGCGGTACCCCGTGGAAGTCCAAGGGCCTCAAGGACGGCTACCGGGTGATGGTCCGCAAGGTGCTGCCCCGGCTGTGGGAGGCGTCCCGGCAGGGCGAGTTGCCCGTCGTGTGCGACGCCTCGTCGTGCACCGAGGGGCTGCGGCACATGCTTGAGAGCGAGCTTGCGGAGGGTCACTTCCAGGGCCTGCGAATCGTCGACGCCACCGCGTTCGTCGCCGAGCACGTGCTGCCCGGGCTCGACATCCGGCGCCGCAAGACGTCGATGGCCCTGCACCCGACCTGCTCATCGACGCAGATGGGGCTCAACGACACCCTGCGTTCGGTTGCCGAGGCGGTCGCGGACAGCGTGACGGTGCCGGACGCCTGGGGCTGCTGCGCCTTCGCCGGCGACCGCGGCCTTCTGCACCCGGAGCTGACCGCGTCGGCGACGAAGGGGGAGGCGCTGGAGATTCGCCAGGGCACCTTCGACTCGTACACCTCGTGCAACCGCACCTGCGAGCTCGGTTTGACCCGGGCAACCGGGCACGAGTACCAGCACGTCCTGGAGGTGGTGGACTGGGCCAGCGCGCCCTGACGCCCGGCCGAACCGGATGGGCCGCGGAACATCGGCTCGCGCCAGACCGGCCGGAGCTCCGCAGGACCCTGGGGCCCGGCCGAACCGGATGGGCCGCGGAACATCGGCTCGCGCCAGACCGGCCGGAGTTCCGCAGGACCCTGGGCCCGGCC
>DATDBV010000322.1:0-6585 GCA_036524715.1 Nakamurella sp.
TCGTGATCTGGTTCGGAGACGGAACCATATGGGCCACACGGCAATCCGAGCGCAGCCCGCGCGAATGCGACACCTACGTCCGAAACAGGAGGATCGGCATCCGATCCCCGGCGCAGCAGCGACGGCACCAACTTCATGTACTCCAGAACGGTCGAAGTCGGCCCGGTCAGCCCACGAGCATGGCTTGGCGTCAGCGGATTTCCCTGCCCGTCGTACCATCGGCCGGCGTTCAGTCCGGCCGCGACGAGTTCGGTTCGCTCGGTCGTGCGCAGGCCGGCGGCGAGCCCGAGCAGCAGCAGCGATCCCGCCTCGCGAACGGCCGCAACCTGCGGGCCACGCTTGGTCAAGGTCAGCGGCAGGCCGACGGCGATGTGTTGCCACAAGAAGTCGGGATCCTCGAGCGCACGCAGGCCGGCCTTGGTGAGCGACAGCCGGTTCCGCGCCTTGCGGAGCAGTCCGAGTTGCTGGGCCGATTCACGGAAGTACAGCACCGGCAACGTCTGTGCCTCCCTGTTGCCCTTGCCGATCCACCTTTTGTCGACCCCCAGTTCGGCGCACAGTTCCCGGACGTGCACCGGCGGCAGGTACCCGGCCGGGGTCAGCGCGATGCCCTCCCGACCGACCCGTTCGAGCAGCAGCGAAAACGGCCGGACGGTACCGGCGCGATCGGCGGCGGACACCTCGGGTGCTGGCGCGCGCAGGGTATCCAACGCTGTGGCCATGGGCGACGGGACATACCCGTCCATCCGCTCGGTCAGCGCACCCAGCGGACTGTCCGGATCGACCGGGAGGATTCCCCACAACGTCCGGCCGTGACCGTCGGATAGCGCGGCATTGACCGCGTCCACGTCGAACGATGCGGGGTCGAAACCTGGCCGGAGCCAGGTGCGCAGCTCGTCGAGTTCGGGGCCGGGTGGTCCGGCGAGCACCTCCAACAGTTCGGCGTACCCCCAGACACCGCCGCAGTCCTCCGGCGGGCAGGCCCCCGCGCCGGTCAGGCAGCGCGCCACCGGGGCGTCCCGATCGCGGGGCAGGACTTCCTCCAGGTCGATGGTGTGGGTCCAGCCGTCGCCGAGGTCGTACTCGTACCAGAGCCGGTCGCCGGGCTCGACCAGCACCTCGTCGAGCCGGACCGTGCGTTCGTCGACGCCGGCCGCCCCGTCCTCGACCGCGAATCCCAGCAGGTAGTACTCGGCGTTCGGGTCGTCGACGTCGTCGCCGCTGCCGAACTGGTGCAGATGGCTGTCTGTCCAGCCCATCACCGTCTGCAGTAGGTCGTGCAGCCGGTCCAGGGTGACGTCGCTGGCCAGTTCGATCCGCCGCCAGACCAGTGGGTCGGTGCCGGGGAGTTCGACCCGCACGCGGTAGGTCACCGTCAGCTCGCGGCGTGGTCGACGGCGTGACGGCGGGACCGGACGGTCGGCGCCCTGCTCGTCAAGTCCGGCAATCATGTCCTCCAGGTCGGCCACGCCCGCCGAGCCCAGGAGTGCGTCGAGCCCTGGATGCAGGACCTCGGTCCTCCCCGGGCCGCCGCGGGGCATGGTCTTCGTGCGGCCGTTCGGGCGTGGCATGGATTCGGGCATGCGAACACGGTAGCCGCGCACGGTGGTGGTCCGACGGAGGGCGCGGCCTTCGGGTCGTCGTGCCTGGCCGTGGCCCGTCGCCGGGGTCGACCCGTCAGGTGATCTCGACGGCCAGTTCGTAGATCTCGCCGGTCGGGTGGCCGGCCCGCTCGTGAATGCGCATGACCGCCTGCTTGTTCGGGCCGGTCGACAGGCAGAACACCTTGCCGGCAACAGGGTCCAACCACGCTTGATCGAAAGTCACATCCTCGTCTGCCTGGATCTCCAGGTCGAGACGGTGTGCCTGCACCAGCTGATCCTTCGTCACTCCGACGAATCCGTCGTGGACGTCCATGAATCTGGGCATGACAACCTCCCCTTCCCTCCTTGTTGCTGTTCAGCGCTCCTGCGCCACGCTCAGGACGTTGCCCGCAGGATCGGCGAACCATGCGATCGAGCGGGCCGACGTGTGGTGGATACCCCTGTCGTCGGTCGGAAAGCCGTCGTACCGCAGCATCTGCACACCCGTGGCGGCGAGTTCGTCCACTGCTTTGCCGATGTCCTCGACCATGAAGTTCAGGACGGTGTACGTTGCCGGCTCGTGCCCTGGCTTCGGATAGACTAGGACGGCATTGTCCTCGTCGATCCGAAGCCACAGCACCCCTCGCTCGTCCGCGGTCACGTCGAGGCCGACGGACTCCCCGTAGAAGCGGTTCGCGGCGCCGACATCATCCACCGCGATGCTGCTGACGGTCTTCGTCAGTCCGATCATGGTTGCCTCCTCGTGCCGTAGATGTAGGATGACAGAATCCTGTCATATTGACAGACTGCTGTCAACATGGATTGGGCCGCGAAAGGGGAGACGTGCGATTCGATGACGCCGGAACAGGAGCTGCTCAGTGGACTTGCCAAGACGACGTACCGGCTGAACGCCCAGTTCCTGGGCATCGGTGAGCAGTTGGCGCGACCCGCAGGGCTGACGGCCGCGCTCTGGCAGGTTCTGGCCGCGGTGCTGCGATCGCCCCTGTCGGTGGCGGACATCTCCCGGGAGATCGGGACCACCAGGCAGAGTGTGCAGCGGATCGCCGACATCCTGGTCGAGGAAGGGCTCGCCGGGTATCTGCCGAATCCGGCGCATCGGCGGGCCAAGTTGCTCAACCCCACCGACGAGGGGCGAGCGGCGATGCGTCGGCTCGGGCCTGCGCATGCCGCCTTCGCGCAGCGGCTGGCGGACGAAATGACCATGGACGGGATGCGAGACGTGTCGGACGCGCTGACCCGGCTGTCCATGGCGCTTGATTCGCTCGTCGGCACGCGACGAGAACCCCCGTCGCCCTCGTTGGAGTAGTCCGTCCGTCGCCGGGCGTGGTGCGGTCGGGCGCCGGGTGCTCGCTGGCATCATGTGCCGAATGAGCAGGGGCAAGCGGGCACGCGGCCGCCATCCAAGGTGGCACCCCGAATCGGGTCGACCGGTCGTCCTGGATGGGGTCGCGCGGCGCCGGCGCCGTTGACTCTGCTCGACGTGTCCGATCCTGCGTGGTGTGAGCCGGAGTTGGTCGGCGTCGACGAGCACTGGCAGTCTCCGATGACCGAAATCCTGGAGACCGTCTCCGCCGACGAATTCCGCCGGATGCTCGTTGACGTGGACGCCCCGGCAAACCTGCAGGATTCGGTCGCGGAGTTCGGCGACGATGTGGGAGCGCTGGCCGACTGGCTGCTGGGGTTGGCCGACATCGTCGATACGGCAGACGAGTTCGACGAGTTGATGGCGAACTGGGCGCAGCTGTCCGTGCGTGGCACCACGGCGATCGAGGCCGAGGTCTTCACCGGCGAATTCCTGTGGGCACGTCAGCACACCCCTGGCGATCCCGATCCGGTCGACAGCCTCACCTTCTTGCTGGAACGGGCGGTGGAGAACGGTTCCCGCGAGGCCCTGGCCCTGTGCCGCTGCCTTGCGCGGCTCGGACCGGCTGAGATCAGGCAGAGCGCGAGCCGTTGCGCCGACCGGCTCGCCACCGCGGGTGTCCAGGACATGCCCTGGGCCAAGGACCTGGGTCGGGCAACGTTCGATCACGCGTTCGGGTACAGAGATCCGTTCGGGATGCAGGAAACGCTCGTGCTGGTATTCCGGCACGGCAAGAAGGCCCACGCCCTGGCGGTGCTGATCGATCACCAACTCGGCGGCGGGATCAAGGACCTGTTCACCACCGCCGAGCCGGACAGGCTTCGCCGCCACGTTCGGCGGCAGTCCATCGACCGGGGCTTCGCGATCGTGCAGCGCCCGGCGCAGGAGGTGTCGGCCATCCTGCAAACGGCCCTGGCTGCACCGGTCTGTGCCGCCGCATTCGATCAGGTCGAGAGCGTTGGTGTGCACATGCCGGTCCTACGGGACCGGGCGGCGTTGTTGATGGCACTCGCCGAGCCCTCGGCGGCTCCGGCGGCAGATCCGAAGCAGCCCACGCAGTCCGGCACCGGCCGCTGAGGTTGAACCGCCGACGTCACTTATTGCATCTGTGTCGTCGGCGGCTGGGCGAGATCAACGGGGCGGCGTGGCCTCGAACACCATCTGCAGGCCGTTGTCCGGGTGATAGGTCCAGGTGACGTTGCAGTTCCTGCCCGTCGCCTGCTGAGTACCGTCCAACGCTCGAGTCTTACCCATGCGATCGGCAACAGCCGAACTGAAGCCGAGCTCGCCGAGCATATCGCGGAGTGCCGGAGCGGCCTCGCTCACGTTGTAATCCAGCACAGTGATGCTGACCGAGTCGGCGTCACCGTAGACGGCCGTGACACCGGCGAAGTGCCTGTCGGCAACCTCCCGAAGGTTCGGCACCGCGGACTGCTCGGCTGCGAGCGCCGACAGCTGACTGTTCGCGTTCGCCCACATCGCGGTCATAGCGCCGAGTGCGACGACCAGCAGTGCAATGACGGCCAGCAAGAGCATGATCGGCGAACGTTGCTTTGCTGCCACGTCTCCCGCCGTGCTGATGGGCGCGGAGGTTGCGTCCGCACCGGACTGCGGGACGTCATGCAGATTGGTGCTCATCGAATTCTCCTCATGATCGGGTGTTTCGGCGGTTGGTCGGGGTCAATCAGCCGACCTGAGTCCATGGCGCGCACCACCGCGATTCGAAGGCGTTGTCAGAAGGGTCGATCGTCACCACCGTCGCGCCGTTGCTGTTGGCGATGATGTCGTCGAACGAACCGCTGGTCCCGGACAGCCTGGCCCAGTAACAGTCGGCGTTGTCGGAACGGTAGGTACCCGGCTGGACATCGACACCGACGAGGTTGACCCCGTTCTTGATGGTGGCGGTCGGGCCCGCGGCCGCTTCGGTGACCGTCGCGGTCTCGGTGACCGTCGCGGTCTCGGTGACCGTCGCCGGCGGCGCGGTCACCGTGGTCGGATCGGCGGTGACGGTCACCGGGGTTGGCGTGGCCGTCACCGTTTTCGTCACCGTCGACGGCCTCGCGGTGACCGTGACGGGGACGGGCGCCGCGGCCGGTTGAACAGGTTCCTGGGTGGCCGAAGCGCGGCCGATACCGGCAGCGAGCAGGAGGGCGACGACCGCGCCGACGATGGCGATGATCTTCCCCCGGTTCGACTTCTTGGGCGTGCCGGCGGCCGGTGGTTCGGAGAACCCGTCGTTGCCGGATGCTCCTGGAAAGGTGCTCACGATCGCTCCTTTGCGAGTCGAGTATCTGTTGATCTGAATCGGTGACGATCGGGACATTCGGGTGTCACGCCGGTGTTTCCCATGTCACAAAGAGTTCGGGACGGTTGCGTCCGTGAGCCGACCCCGCTACGACTCACGGACACCGCCTCAGGCCGCTGCTGCCACTGACTCGGCCGCGCCGGCCAGCGCGGTCACCGCCTGGCCGAGCAGCCGGTCCAGGCCGCCGCGCAGAACGTCGGCCTCCTTTTCGATTTTGGCCGCGTTGCCGCTGACCAGACCGGAGAGCCGCTTGACCTCGTCGATCCGGCCGAGCAGATCGATTGCCTCGGTGAGCTTTTCGCGCGCCTTCTGGATCTCAGCGGTATCCTGCCGGGAATTCGCCGCCACAGCGGCCAGCCGCAACATCTGCACGAAGGTCCGCAGCAGGGCGGCGTTGTCCGTGTCGGAGACGAAGGCCATGACGACCCGCCGAGCGCCGAGCACCCGATGGTGTGTCCGCCGAGCTGCTCCGCAATCCGGACGAGACCCAGTGAAGCGAGCGCGGTCCGGTTGCGCTCGGCCTCGTGCAGGTACTCGCTCCGGGCCGGACACTTGGAGTCAGTGACTTCGACGACGACGTTGACCACCCCGCACTCGACGGACAGCACGCCGTCAACCTTCTTGCTGCGGCACCGCGCGCGAACCGCGGGCACGGCTGGCCCGCGACCGCCTCCGATGTCAAGCGAGCGAGTGATAACCCCCCTTGTCAGAGCGCTTCGGCGCCGCGAGTGAACGATTGTCTCGGCCCTGTCGTCGCTGCGAACGGAGAGTCGGCTTCTTGACGAGACACGGGATTTGTTGCTGCCTTGCCTCATGTCCGGCAAGCTCCGCGTGAAGGATGCCGAGAAGCGGGTGGAGGTGGTGGTGTAGGTGTCCACCGATCACCCAGCCTCCGGGACCGGCTTCCCGCCCACGCCGAGCCACTACGGCATGCCCACTTGGTACCCCGAGTTGCTCGACTCGATCGCCGGCCGGATCACCACCGGCCGACAGCGAGCGACCGCGAGAGTCAACGCCGAGCTGATCGGAACCTACTGGGCGATCGGCCGGGACATCCTCGACCGCCAGGAGCAGGAAGGCTACGGAACCAAGGTCATCGACCGGCTGTCGGCCGACCTTCGCGAGCGGTTCCCGGACGCCAAGGGGTACTCGCCGCGCAACCTGAAGTACATGCGGAAGTTCGCGGAGGCTTGGCCCGACCTGGAGGTTGTGCAACGCAGCGTTGCACAACTGCCCTGGCGCCACCAGATCGCCTTGCTGGAAAAGCTCGACCGCGCTGACCAGCGGTTATGGTACGCCGCCCATGCGGTCGC
>DATDBV010000323.1:0-7448 GCA_036524715.1 Nakamurella sp.
GACGTCGTCGCGGGTCATCCGCACCTCGAACGCCCGGATGCGCTCGAGCCAGCGGTGCAGCGGCTCGTCGTCGCTGTGCCCGCGCAGCAGCGACATGCCGGCGTGGGTGTGCGCGTTGACCAGGCCGGGCATCACCAGCCGCCCGGCCCCGGTCAGGTCATCGGGTCCGGCCGGGCCACGCACGGGCCCGAGGTAGGTGATCCGCCCGGTGACCGGGGACCAGGCGATCTCCGCGTCGCGGTGCACGGTGGCCGGATCGGCCACGACCGTCGTGCCGACCACCCGGTACTCGCTCACGGAACAGCATCCTGCCGCAGAACCGGCCGGCAGCGAACGATCAGCTCAGGCGGTGCCGACCGGCACCGACTGCGCCTTCCAATCGTCCCAGCTCATCGCCCAGGTGTAGACGTCCGAGTCCATCGAGCTGAGCTGGATGTCGGTGCCGCTGACCTCCACCGGGTCGCCGTAGACCGCGGAGTTGAAGTAGGCCTCGCCGTCGGCGAGCGAGAGGTTGATGCACCCGTGGGTGACGTTGGCGCTGCCCTGGGCGCCGGCGCTGGCCGGGTTGGCGTGGATGAACTCGCCGTTGTTGCTGATCCGCACGGCCCACTTCTGCAGGCTGTTGGTGTAGCCGTACCGCGGATTGTTCATCAGGTACTCGGGGTGCTTCTCCATCACCACGTGCACCCCGGAGCGGGTGACCAGAGCGGGATCGCCGTTGTCGCCGCCGCGACCGTAGGAGGCGGGGTAGCTGGCCACCACCTGGCCGTCCCGCTTGACGATCATCTCGTGCGAGTTCACGTCGGCGACGACGACCTGGTTGCGGCCGATGGTGAAGTCGCTGGTGATGTCGGCCCTGCCGTAGGAGGTGTCGTCGAGCTTCACTCCGTACAACTTGGCGTCGATGTGCACCTTGGTGCCCGACGGCCAGTAGTCCTTGGGCCGGTAGTCCAGCGCCCAGCGACCGTCGTCATGCTTGATCCAGGCCCAGGCACCCTCGACCTTGGGGGTGGTCGTGATGGAGATCCGCTTGGCCACCGCCTCCCGGTCCTGCGGTTCCACGCCGAAACTGACGCTGACCGGGACCGCCACACCGACCTCGGCGTTGTCGGACGGGGTGACGTAGTTGCGGGTCTGGGTGTCCTCGCCGACAGTGGTCCAGGTGCCCTGGATCGGGATCTGCTTGTCGTCGCTTCCGGTTGCGGTCCCGGTGACGGTGTAGGTCTTGCCGAAGCCGAGCGGCTCGCCGACCGTCCAGGTGGTCTTGTCCGCGGAGAGGGTGGCCTGCACGGCCTGGCCGTCCGGGTTGGTCATCTGGACGTCGTCGATGGTGCCCTTGGCCACCGAGAAGGTCAGCGGCTCGATCGGGGACAGGCCATCGGTGCCGAACGCGGGTGTCGCGGCGACCGTCGCCACCGGCGGGACCTCCCGGGTGGTGCTCGCCTCGCTGGAGCTCTCGTCGCCGCTCGTCGCGCCACCGGTCGCGCCGACCGTGGACGTCACCGTCTCCGCACCGAGCGATCCACTGCTGCAACCGGCCAGCACCAGCAGGCCGACCAGCACCATCAGCAGCGCGCCGAGCGTCTTCCTGCGCGCAGGGTTCAACCTGGTCAAAATACGTCCACTCCCGAGGATTCCACGGGCGGGCACCATTTCCCCGCCACAGCAGCCGATCACGCACGACCGCGATCCAGGGTAGCCATCGGATCCGTGCGACGGGCGTGAAGCGCGCAGGGATGCCGGCCGAGTTCACCGGTGACCTCGGCCGCACGGTACGGCTTGGGCGGCTGGCGGCCTCGCAAGTTCGGCCCAGACTAGCGGAACAACCGTCGCAGCACGACCAGGCCCACCAGGGCGCCGACGGCGATGAGCGAGTACTTGACCTTCGGCTCGGTCAGGGTGGCGGCGATGGTCCGCCGTCCCTTGTCCACGACGCGCCTGGGGTTGGCCCGGGTCGTCAGCTCGTCGACCGCCGCGGCCAGGGAGTCCCGCGCGCGTTCGATTTCCGCCTGGATGGTATCCGCGTCGCGGACCACGGCGCCTCCCGTTCCTGCGTCGAAGAGTTTGCTGTGTCGGTGGGTCGAGCCGGGACCGGCCACGATCCCGCGGGTGTTTACCCTAGCCGTATGGTCACCACTGAACTCGGACCGGGCGATGTCGCGCCCACCTTCACCCTGCCCGACGCGGACGGAAAGCCGGTTTCGCTGTCCGACTTCGCCGGCCGGCCGGTGGTCGTGTACTTCTACCCGGCCGCGATGACGCCCGGCTGCACCACCGAGGCCTGCGACTTCACTGCCTCTCGCGGCTCGTTCGACGGCGGCGGGTACACGGTGGTCGGCATCTCCCCCGACAAACCGGACAAGCTGGCGAAGTTCCGGGAGAAGGAGGACCTGTCCGTCGTGCTGCTGTCGGACGCCGACCGATCGGTGATGACCGCCTACGGCGCGTTCGGCGAGAAGAAGCAGTACGGCAAGACGGTGCAGGGCGTCATCCGCTCCACCTTCGTGGTCGGCGCGGACGGCCGAATCGAGCAGGCCTGGCGCAATGTCAAGGCCACCGGGCACGTGGCGCGCGTGCTCAAGGAGCTGGGTCTGGCAAGCTGATTGCCCAGCGCGATCCTGGTCGGCCGAGCTTGCGAGGCCGCCATCGAGCACAGCAGGATCGGGCGCAGGCAAGCCGGTGACGCAGGAACCGGATTGCCCAGCGCGATCCCGGGGGCCGTAGCCCAATTGGCAGAGGCACACGGTTTAGGTCCGTGCCAGTGTGGGTTCGAGTCCCACCGGCCCCACACGGTGTTCACGCCGCTCGCGACAGGCGATTCGGTCACCTTGCGGCGAACACCATCCCTCGAATCGACAACACGCGGGCCCGAGGTACCACACCCACGGCGACTGAACAAGCACGATGGACGGGCCGGCACCGGGCGCGGTGCGGGCGGCCAATGCGCCAGCCAGTTGTTCGACAGTTCTTCTACAGAGGGGCGAAATCGATGAGCGGACCCGAGAACTCGAAGTCCGACGGCACATCCGACCACAGCGAATCGTCGGGCGGGGTGACAACCGTGTCGTCGGCGTACTCCGCCGCGTCGCCGTTCTCGGACGATTCGCCCGACAGCCCCTACGGCTCGTCGACGTCCTCCGGCACGGCTTGGAGCGGTAGCCCGTACGAGCCCTTGGACTCGGAGTCCTCGGTCGCCTCGTACCCGTCGACCTACGGGGTGTCGGACTCCGCGAGCCCGACCTACGTCCCGGCGCCCCAGTCCGACGAGCCCGACGAGCGCCCGTCGGGCGGTCGACAGACCAAGCAGCGGGCGATCGCCGGCCTGTTCAGCGCCATCCTGGGCACCCTGCTGGTCGGCTCCGGCCTGTACCTGATCGGCGAGTTCGGCATGGGCATCTTCCAGGCCATGCTCGACGGCGGCGGCCAGCCGTCCGGTTGGGACATCACCTGGACGTCGGTCGGCGCCGCGCAGATCTTCATCGCGGTGCTGCTGAACGGCTGGTCGCCGTGGGCCACCTTCATCCCCGGCGCCGCGCTGACCGCCGCCGGTGTCTGGTCGCTGTCCTGGTACGACGGGGCGGACCGGGTGGCCAGCGTCGTGGATCAGCTCTTCGCCCGGCCGGAGATGGTCGTCTGGGGCGTCACCGGCTGGCTACTGGTGCTCGGGTTGATGCTGCTCGGCGCCGGCTTCGCCGTGGTGATCGCCCGCGCCGCCGGCCGCCGCCGCCCGCTCGCCTGATTGCTACTGCCGGTCCAGCAGCTCCTGCAGGACCGGCAGCATCAACCCGATGGCCCGGCCGCGATGGGACAGTGCATCCTTTTCGGCCGGGCTCAGTTCAGCCGACGTCCGGCCGTCGCCGGTCTCGTCGCTCTCCGCCGGGACGAACACGGGGTCGTAGCCGAACCCGTTCGTCCCGACCACCTGGCGTCCGATCCGCCCACGCCACTCGCCCCGCACCACCTGCACGCGGCCGTCGGGGGTGGCCAGGGCCAGCGCGCAGACGAAGGCCGCGCCCCGGCGCTCGTCGGGCACATCCGAGAGCTGACCCAGTAACAGCTCCGTGTTGGCCGGGTCGTCGCCATGTCGACCGGACCAGCGGGCCGACAACACCCCCGGCATCCCGTTCAGTGCGTCGACGGCCAGTCCGGAGTCGTCGGCCAGCGCCACCTCACCGGTCTCGATGGCCGCCTGCCGCGCCTTGTCGGCTGCGTTCTCCTCGAATGTCGCGCCCGTCTCCGGCAGTTCCTCGAACGCCGGGACGTCCGCCAGCCCCAGCACCTGTACGTCGTCGCCGAGAATCCGGGCGAGTTCGCCGAGCTTCTTGGCGTTCCGCGTTGCCAGCACGAGCCTGCTCATGTGTCGATGATTCGCCCGGCGAGCCTGGCTCATGCCGCCGCCCATCCGAGGCACCTCGCAAGCTCGGTCGCCCCGGACCGGGCGCCGGCCTGCGTCTGTTTATGGTTCGCTCGCTCGCGCTCGCTCACGCCGGAGTCGCCGACGACAGGGGCTGCGCCAGGGCCGCCTTCTGCAGCTCGGTCAGGGTGGCGATCCCGGCGAGCGCACTGTCCAGCATGGCGTCGAGGGTCGACCGGGCGAAGGTGGCCCCCTCTGCGGTGCCCTGGACCTCGACCAGGGTCCCGACGTCGGTGGCAACCACGTTCATGTCCACTTCGGCGCGGGCATCCTCCTCGTACGGCAGGTCCAGCCGCACCCGCCCGCCGACCACCCCCACCGAGACCGCGGCGATCTGGCAGAACAGCGGTTGCGGGTCGGCCAGCTTGCCGAGGTCGCGCAGGTAGGCGACCGCGTCGGCGAGCGCGAGGTAGGCCCCGGTGATGGCCGCCGTGCGGGTGCCGCCGTCGGCCTGCAACACGTCGCAGTCGACGGCGATGGTGTTCTCACCGAGGGAGCGCAGGTCCAGGCAGGCCCGCAGGGACCGGCCGATCAGCCTGGAGATCTCGTGGGTGCGGCCGCCCACCCGTCCCTTGACCGATTCACGGTCGCTGCGTTCGTGGGTGGCCGACGGCAGCATCGCGTACTCGGCGGTCAGCCAGCCGAGCCCGGAACCCTTGCGCCAGCGGGGCACACCGGTGGTCACCGACGCCGCGCAGAGCACCTTGGTGGCGCCGAACTCGACAAGCACCGAACCCGCCGGATGCTGCTGGAACCCGCGGGTGAACGTGACTGGGCGAAGTTCGTGGTCGGCGCGGCCGTCTGCTCGGTTCATGCCGAGAGGCTATCCGCCCGGTCCGACGCCCAGTCCCACGCTCGGCCCGTCCGCCGGCCCGGCGGTCACACCGGCGCGCCCAACTCCACCACGGAGCCGATCTCCGGGCCGAGGAACCGCCGCCCCAGCTTGGTGAACGGCGCCGGGTCGCCGGTCGCGAGGAACTCGTGCGGGGCGCTCGGCTCGGTGCCCGGGGCGAGCAGATCCAGCTCGGTGAGCTTGCGGTAGACATCCTTGGCCGTCTCGTCGGCGCTGGAGACCAACGTCACCTGATCGCCCATCACCAGCGACAGCGCGCCGGTCAGCAACGGATAGTGGGTGCATCCGAGGACCAGAGTGTCCAGATTCGTCCGCTGCAGTGGCCCGAGATAGGCCTGGGCCAGCCCGATCACCTGCCGGCCGGAGGTGACGCCACGCTCGACGAAATCGACGAACGACGGGCAGGCCACGGCGTGCACCCGCAGGCCGGGGTTGACGTCGAACGCGTCCTGATAGGCGCCGGACGCGATGGTCGCGGAGGTCCCGATGACGCCGACCTCGCCCGTCCGGGTGGCCGCGACCGCCCGGCGCACAGCCGGGCGGATGACCTCGACGACCGGCACTTCATACCGTTCACGGGCGTCGGCCAGGCAGGCGGCCGATGCGGTGTTGCATGCGATGACGAGGATCTTTACGCCGCTGTCGACCAGCCGGTCGCCGACAGCCAGCGCGTACCGCCGGACCTCGGCGATCGGCAGCGGCCCGTACGGCCCGTTGGCGGTGTCGCCGACGTAGCGGACCCGCTCGCCGGGCAGCTGGTCGATGATCGCCCGGGCCACGGTCAGCCCACCAACGCCGGAGTCGAAGATGCCGATCGGCGCGGTCACGTCAGGCGCTGTCACGACCTCGACGCTACCGCGCGGGAAGAACCGTGCCTCGCTCAGGCGCTCACCTGGCGCCGGCGGCTCGCGTCGGCCCGCCCGACGACGAACGCGGCCAGCAGACCACCCAGCGCACCGAAGAGATGCGCCTGCCAGGAGACCGTCACCACCCCGGTGATGTCGGCAGCCGCCACCCTGACGATGCCGGTCCAGAACAGGCTGCCGTAGAGCACCAGCAGCACCAGGCCGAGCAGGATGTGCTGCCAGGTGCGGGTCCAGATGCCGCGGACGATCAGGAAGGTCAGCCAGCCGAACACCACCCCGGACGCGCCGACCGTCACGCTGTAGGCCGGGGCGACCAGCCACACCCCAATGCCCGAGACCAGCCAGACGAGCACCGTCACCGCGAAGAACTGCCGCAGTCCGCCGACGGTGATCAGCACGCCCATGATCAGCAACGGGATGAGGTTGGACCACAGATGGGCCCAGGACCCGTGGATCAGCGGCGCGGCCAATACGCCCCACAGCCCGGACCAGCTGCGAGGCTCGATGCCGAACTGGTCGAGCCGGTAGGCCATGGCCCAGTTCACGACCTGGACGATCACCATCGCGGCGGCCAGCGAGCCGACCACGATGACCGCGGTCTTCAGGTTCTCCGGCAGCACGGACTTCTTGGCGGGGGCGGCCGAACCGGCCGGGGTGATGCCGTAACCGGGGGGAACGTAGGACCCTGACGTCATGATCACCAGGCTACCGGCGTGCGGCGGGCCCGGGATCGGGGAAAATCCCTGATCCCGGGCTCACACCTCGGCGAACCCGCGTCAGGTTGAGGCCGGGGCCTCGATCACCGGATGCGGGACGAACCCGCCCGCGCGACCAGCAACAGGCGCCGGCTGCCCCACCGGTACGGCGAGCCGTCGACATCGCCGTACATCTCGACGCTGCCGTAGCCCGCGTCCATGATCAGGCGGGCGATCTCGGCCGACGTGTAGACGTGCTGGACCGACGTCGCGCGATGCTCCTCATCCCCGCGCCGGAACGTCATGTCGGTCAGAAAGCGGCTCTGGGCCGGGTCGTACGAGTTGACGGAGATCATCTCGATCCCGCCAATCGTCACCGGCTCCTCCTCCATCCGGAGATCCGGCAACAGGGATTCGGCGACGAAGCCGGTGTCGATGACCAGGAATCCGACAGGTTCGACCAGCCCGCGGGTGGCGGCCAGGAACTGCACCGTCTGGTCGTGCGGCAGGTAGCCGAAGGCGTTGCCCAGGCAGGTGATCAGACGGAAGGGCGGATCCAGGTCGACCGCGGTCAGTCGGGCCATGTCGCCGACCACCAGATCGAGCCGCAGATCCTGCGC
>DATDBV010000324.1:0-4652 GCA_036524715.1 Nakamurella sp.
GGCTGCTTCGTGCTCGTTGAAGACCTCGAGCGGGCGGGCGGCGATCGTGCCGTGCATCCGCATCCCGGCCTTCTCGGTGCACCACCGCCGGGCCGCCTCCTGAGCGGCCTCCAGCGAAGCGAAGTCCTCCCCGTCGAAGAAAGTTTCCGCGAACGTACTGCACTATCCTTTCGACGCGTGGTTTATCCTGGTAATCCCGAATTCGGGATTACCAGGACTATCCCGAGGACTTCGTTATCCCGTGTGCTGCCCGTTGATGCAGGTCAGGGCCGCCCGCCGCCACCGATTCCTCGGGATAACGATGCGTGCCTACGCTGCTTGCTCCTCGTTGTGCGTCTGGAGGGAGCATCAGATGAGTGGTTCCGTGGGTGAGCTGATCGGACGGGCGGACGCCGCGATTGCCGGGCTCGGTCATGCGCCGTCGACGTTGTGGCAGTACCGGTGGGCCTGGTCGCAGTTCGAAGCGTTTTGTTCACGTCAGGGCGCCGATGAGGCCACACCGGATGTCATCAGCTTGTTCTTGGAGTTCGTGGCGGCGGAGCATCAGCAGGGGCGGATCAAAGAATGGAAGCGCAAGCTGCTGCGCAAATCGGTGCTGGTGCTGTCCGAGGTGGCCGCGACCGGTTCCTACCGATGGCGTCTGTCGCGGCAGACGCACCCGAATGATGTGCTCAGCTCGGTGTTCCGGCCGGTTCAGGCGCAGTTCGAGGTGTGGCTGGACGGTCGGCAACTGGCCGCCGCGACCAGGCACCTGTATGCGACAGTGTCACGCACGGTGCTGGCCTGGCTACCCGAACGCGGAGTGACCACGATCGAAGTGCTTTCGCATGCGGACGTGTCGGCTGCGGTCGTGTTCCTCGGCAGCCGCTACCAGGCCCGAAGCATGCGGACCGTGGTGTCGGCGGTGCGGGTGCTGTGCCGCTTCCTGGAAGATTCCGGCTGCCGGTCCGGGCTGGCAGCGGCGGTGCCGACGATGTTCTCCCGACGGACAAGATCGGTGGCGGTGCTGCCCGCCGATCGGATCGACGAGCTGGTCAACTCCCCGGATCCTTGCACCGGGCAAGGGCTTCGCGACCGGGCGGTGCTGCTGCTGGCGGCCAGGACCGGGCTGCGTCCGGTCGACATCGCGGGTCTGCACCAGGGTGACATCGACTGGCAGCGGGGACAGATCATCCTGGCCCAGCACAAGACCGGGACCGTGTTGACGCTGCCGCTGCTGGCCGACGTTGGAGACGCGATCGCCGACTATCTGCTGCACGGCAGGCCCGTCGGAGCGGCGGACGAGCATGTGTTCCTGCGCAGCCAGGCGCCGTTCACCGCTTTGTCACCCGCGGACTCCCTGTATCACGTCGCCGCCCGGGCTTTCGCCCGCAGCCACACCGCGCGGCGGGACGGCGGCGGCCGTGGCCTTCGAGTGCTGCGGGCATCACTGGCGACCAGGATGCTCGAAGACGACACGCCGCTGCCGGTGATATCCGGCGCATTGGGGCATCGAGGAATCGAGTCCGCGAAGCACTACCTGGCGGGTGACGAGAACCGCATGCGCCAATGCTGTCTGGACTTCACGGGTATCGAACCGGGGGCGACATCGTGACCGTCTTCGTCAGCGGCCTGGCCGCCCCGATCGAGAGTCTGCTCGATCTGAAACACGCGATCGGGTTGCCCTACCAGGCCTCTGAGCGGCACCTGCGCGTCTTCGACGGCATGTGCGCCCACAGCCATCCCGGGCAGGATGCGTTGACCCGGGAGATGGCGATGGCATGGGTTATCGCCCGGCCGGGTGAACACGTGAACGGCCAGATGCGGCGGATCACCCCGGTCCGGCAGTTGGCCAAACACATGGCCGGTCTGGGCATGTCCGCGTACGTCATCCCGCCCGGCATCCCCGGTAGGCAGGTTCGGTACCGTTCGCACATCTTCACCCACGACCAGCTGCGTGCCATCTTCGACGCAGCCGACCGCATCCGCGCCACACCGTTCGGCGGACGGCGGCACCTGATCATCCCCGTGATGTTCCGGATGATCTACTGCCTGGGACTACGGCCGGGTGAGGCCCGCCGGCTACGCCGCAACGACGTTGACCTGGCCGGCGGCACTGTTCGCATCCGCGAGTCCAAAGGTCACAAGGATCGGCTCGTTTTCATGTCCGCCGATCTGCACGACTACTGCCGCGGCTATGACGCCGCGATCGCTGTGTATCACCCGGATCGGGTGCCGTTCTTCCCGAACCGGCAGGGACACTGCTACCACAGCAGCACCATCGACTGCTGGTTCCACGAACTGTTGGACACCTCCGCCCCGGCGGTCGCCTCGGCGCCGGGGTCGCCGCCGCGGCCCTACGATCTGCGCCACGCCCACGTCATCGAAATCATCAACAGGTGGGCCAACGCCGGGCACGACCCCGAAGCGCTCGTGGCGTACTTGAGTCTGCATCTGGGTCACGCCAACACCGAAGACACCTGGTACTACTTCCATCTCGCCGCCGACGCGCATCCCGACCTGCGCGCACTGGCCAACACCGGCATCGAATCCACGATCCCGGAGGCATCCCATGGCATCGGATGAGTTCTTCGGCCTGGTCCGCAGCTGGCTGACCGTTCACCTTCCCCGAGCGCGCAGACTCAGCCCACAACACCATCCGTTCCTACAAGACGGCGATCAACGCGCTACTGACCTATTTGGATCAGACACAGCACGTGAAGCTGGCCGATGTCAGCTTCGAGGTCATCAACCGGGCCACCATCAACGGTTTCACCGCCTGGCTACTGGAAACCCGCAACCTGCGCCCGTCCTCGGCGAACCAGCGGCTGGCCGCGATCAAGTCGTTCCTGAGCTACTGCGCCGGGGAAGACCCGGCGCTCGTCGCGGTCTGGC
Organism: Nakamurella sp.; assembly: GCA_036524715.1. Lineage (GTDB taxonomy): Bacteria > Actinomycetota > Actinomycetes > Mycobacteriales > Nakamurellaceae > Nakamurella. The sequence continues at coordinate 2,875 of DATDBV010000324.1, forward strand.
TGGACGTGAAACAGACCCGACCGGTCCGCACGCCCACCCGTACGCCCGACGCATTGACCATGCCCGCCGTCGAGGCGCTGATCCGAGCACCCGGCCAGGGCAGCAGACGCAACGTCAGGGACACGACGATGATCCTGCTGATGTTCGACGCCGCCGCGCGCGTGCAAGAAATCCTCGACCTGACCGTCGCCGACATCGACACCACCCCCGGTCGCGGCCGTGTCACGCTCACCGGGAAAGGCCGCAAGACGCGGGTCGTTCCGATCATGGACAAGACCGGGCGTCATGTCGACCAATACCTGAGCCTGATGCACGGCGACGGCCGCGACCCGGACACCTTGCTGTTCTTCACTATCCGGGCCGGACAGCGTCATCCGATGAGTCAGGACAACGTCGCCTACCTGCTCAACAAACACGCCGCGACCGCGCGTGCTGCCTGCCCCGAAGTTCCGGAACACGTTCATGCTCACCAACTCCGGCATGCCCGAGCTGTGCAGATGCTCCGAGCCGGAGTTCCCCTGCCCCACATCAAGGAATTCCTCGGCCACGCCACCATCGCCACCACCGGCATCTACGCCACGGCCGACAACCAGATGGTTCGTGACGCAATCCAGAAGGCGGGCAGCACCACACCCGAACCCGCCCCGATCTGGAAAGGAGACGACGACCTGATCCTACAACTCGCCGGGCTCAAGTAGTTATCCCGAGGAACCGCCACCGCAGGCGGCCCTGACCTGCATCAACGGGCAGCACACGGGATAACGAAGTCCTCGGGATAGTCCTGGTAATCCCGAATTCGGGATTACAAGGATAAACCGCGGGTGGAACGGGCTGTGCAGTACGTCCGTAGTAACTTCTTCGACGGCGAGGACTTCCCCAGCCTGGACGCGGCGCAGCAGGCCGCCCGGCGGTGGTGCACCGAGAAGGCCGGGATGCGGGTCCACGGCACGACCGCGGCCCGCCCGTTGGAGGTGTTCGACGAGCTCGAGGCGCCGCTGCTGCTGCCGGTCCCACCGGTCTACGACGTGCCGCTGTTCCGGACGGTCAAGGTGCACCGCGACCACCACTGTGAAATCGGCAAGGCCCTCTACAGCCTGCCGTCCGCCTACATCGGCCTTCAACTGGACGCCCGCGCGGACTCGCAGTTGGTCAAGCTGTTCCACCGCGGCCGGCTGGTCAAGACCCATCCACGGCAGCGACCCGGTGGCCGGCACACCGACCCGGCGGACTTGCCGACCGAACGGTCCGGGTACGCCATGCGCGATGTGCAGCGGTTGCAGGCCGAGGCGGACCGCCTCGGCCGCAACATCGGCATCTACGCCTACCGGCTGCTGGACGTCCCGCTGCCGTGGACCGGGATGCGGTCGGTCTACCGGTTGCGGAATCTGGCCCGCCGTCACGGCCCGGCCGCGGTCGACGCTGCTTGCGGGACCGCGCTGGACCTGGACGTCGTGTCGGTCGGCAAGATCGCCGCGATGCTCGAGAAGGCCCTCGAATCGGCGACGCCGGAACTGCCGGCCGCGGCCGGGCAGCCCGCCGGCCGGTTCGCCCGCGACCCCTCCGAGTTCACCCCGGCCGGCCGCCGCCGGCTGACCGTCGTGCCCGACCCCACTACCCAGGAGCCCACCGAATGACCACCGCCCGCCCCGCCACCTCGGCCGGACCGGTCGACCCGATCGGCCCGGATCTGCTCACCCTGCTCCGCACCCTGAAGCTGTCCGGGATGAAAGATACTCTCCCCGAACGGCTCTCACTCGCCAAGACCCGGCAGATCAGCC
>DATDBV010000325.1:0-7410 GCA_036524715.1 Nakamurella sp.
CGATGGTCACGATGTCGGGGCTGAGTCCCGCCTTGAGCAACCCCCGCCCGATCGGGTCCATCACCTTGGACACCGAGGACCGGGCCAGGGAGTTCAGCATGAAGGTCCGTTTCAGCAGCGGGGCGGTCTGAGTGGGTGGTCAGGTGGCATCCCACGATAGCCGGACGGGGCGTTCGTCCGACCAACGGCGTGGCCGGCCGATCGGTGGGAGTGCGGCCCGGTTCGTCGCCGACCGGCGAAGTGATCAACCTGCGGGCCGCACCCACGTCCTGTGGTCGGCACCTTCGGATCAGCGGCCGGTGTGGGTGAATTCGCTTCCCCCTGCACCGCCGCGGCGGCAATGGCAGGAGAATGAGGGCGTGGCCGTGCCAGCGCTTCCGTATGCGGGCGATCCGGACGTCGGGCCGTCCGGATCAGTGCAAGAGTCGAACCCGGATCCGGCGGTCGGGTCGAACCGGCCGCCCGTCGCCGGGCGCTACAAACTGGACGCGATGATCGGGCACGGCGCCACCGGGAGCGTCTGGGCCGCGACCGACCAGCTGCTGCGCCGCCGGGTGGCGCTGAAGAAGATCGACATTCCGCGGGGGATGCCGCCGGCGGATGCCGAGGAACTGCGGGAACGCACCCTGCGGGAGGCTCGGGCGGTCGCTGCCCTGTCCAACCCGCACATCGTCACCGTGTACGACATCCTGGCCGGCACCGACACCGGCCCGGTGATCGTGATGGAGCTGCTTGAGGGGCAATCCCTGGCGCGGCTGCTGGCCACTGCCGGCCGGATGCGACCCGACCAGGCCGCGACGATCGGCGTCGCGGTGGCCTCGGCGCTGGCCGCGGCGCACACCCGCGGCATCGTGCATCGCGACGTCAAGCCCGCGAACATCCTGATCTGCCGGGACGGCATGGTGAAGCTGACCGACTTCGGCACGGCGCGCGGGCGCCTGGACGACACGCTGACCGGTATCGGACTGGTGGTCGGTTCGCCCGCGTACATCGCCCCGGAGCTGGCCACGGGTTCGCCGGCCGGTCCGGCTGCCGATGCGTGGAGCCTGGGCTGCACGCTCTACGCCTGTGTGGAGGGCCACCCCCCGTTCCGCGCCGACAACGCCCTGGACACGGTCAGCGCCGTCGTACACGATCCGGTGCCCCCGCACCCGCACGCCGGCGAGCTGTCGATCGCGATCGCCGCGCTGCTGGAGAAGTCACCGGAGGAGCGGGCGCCGGTCGAGGCGATGCTGCCGGTCCTGCGGGAGATCGCCGGGGACCCGTCCGGCATCCGGGTGGACCTGTCCGGGACGTCCGCCGCCGAGCCGACACCGCCGGACCCCGATGACCCCGATCCGACGGTGGCCACCCCGAGCGCGGTGACCCAGACGATGCCCTCGCTGGTGTCGGCGTGGCGCCGCAGGCTGCGCTTACGGCGCGGGCACACCGACGCCCCGGCCACCGAAACCGGTCCGGCGACCGGCGAGTTCACCGACTGACCCACGCTCCGGCCCGATGCTCGGGGCGGGCCTGACCAGGCCTACCAAGCCTGCGAGAGCAACCTCCGGGTGTCGGCGAGCAACTGCGGCAGCACCTTCGTCTGGCCGATCACGGGCATGAAGTTCGAGTCGCCGCCCCACCGGGGCACGACGTGCTGGTGTAGGTGCGGCGCGATGCCGGCGCCGGCCGCCGAGCCGGCGTTGATGCCGATGTTGAACCCGTGCGGGGCACTGACCGACCGGATCACGCCCAGTGCGTGCCGGGTGAACTCGCTGAACTCGGTCAGCTCGTCGGCCGCCAGGTCCGTGTAGTCGGGGATGTGCCGGAACGGCACCACCATCAGGTGGCCAGGGTTGTACGGATACAGGTTCAGCACGGCGAACACCCGCTCGCCGCGGGCGACGACCAGCCCATCCTCGTCGGACAGGGTCGGGATGTGGCAGAACGGGCAGCCGGGATCGGTCTTCAGCGGCGCACCGGCCCCGCCGCTGACGTAGGCCATCCGGTGCGGGGTCCACAGCCGGTCCAGGTGGTCGGGCACGCCGACGCCGGCCTGCTCGACCACCTCGGCAGGCCCGCCGGCGTCAACCACGCGCACCGCCCGCCGAAGCATCGCCAACCGGCCGCAGAGGTGCGAACGCCTCGGCGGTCGGCGGGTCGTTGCGGCGGTCGCGCACCCATCCCTCGATGGCATCGATCGCGGCGTCTGCCGGCACCCCGTTGACCTGGGTGCCGTCCCGGAACCGGAAGCTGACCGCTCCCGCGACCACGTCCTTCGCCCCGGCCAGCAGCAGGAACGGCACCTTGGCGGTGGTGTGGTTGCGGATCTTCTTCTGCATCCGGTCGTCGGAATGGTCGGCCTCGGCCCGGATCCCGCGGCTGACGAGCCGATCGACGACGCCCTGCAGATAGTCGCCGAACGGGTCGGCCACCGGGATGCCGACCACCTGCACCGGCGACAGCCAGGCCGGGAACGCCCCCGCGTAGTGCTCGGTGAGCACCGCGAAGAACCGTTCAACCGATCCGAACAGCGCGCGGTGGATCATCACCGGCCGCTGCTTGCTGCCGTCGGGCGCGGTGTACTCGAGTTCGAACCGATCCGGCAACTGGAAGTCCAGCTGGATGGTGGACATCTGCCAGGTCCGGCCGAGCGCATCCCGGGCCTGCACGGAGATCTTGGGCCCGTAGAACGCCGCGCCGCCGGGGTCGTCCACCATCTCCAGACCCGACTCGCGGGCCACCTGCGCGAGGGTCTCGGTGGCCACCGCCCAGTCCTCGTCGCCGCCGACGTACTTGTCCTCGTTCTTGGTCGACAGCTCCAGGTAGTAGTCGTCGAGTCCGTAGTCGGCGAGCAGCTCCAGCACGAACCGCAGCAGGCCGGCCAGCTCGTCGCGCATCTGGTCGCGGGTGCAGAAGATGTGCGCGTCGTCCTGGGTCATGCCCCGCACCCGGGTCAGACCGTGGACGACGCCCGACATCTCGTACCGGTACACGGAGCCGAACTCGAACATCCGCAGCGGCAACTCGCGGTAGGACCGCCCTCGCGCGCGGAAGATCAGGTCGTGCATCGGGCAGTTCATCGGCTTGAGATAGTAGTCCTGCCCCGGTTTGCGCACCTCGCCGTCCGGCCCGAGTTCGGCGTCAAGATGCATCGGCGGGAACATGCCGTCGGCGTACCAGTCCAGATGCCCGGAGATCTCGAACAGCTGGGACTTGGTGATGTGTGGGGTGTTCACGAACGAATAGCCGGCCGCAATGTGCTTGGCCCGCGAGTAGTTCTCCATCTCGTTGCGGATGATGCCGCCTTTGGGATGGAAAACCGCCAGCCCCGAACCGATCTCGTCCGGAAAGGAGAACAGGTCGAGCTCGACACCGAGCTTGCGGTGATCGCGCCGCTCGGCCTCGGCGTGCCACTCCTGGTACGCCTGCAGGGCTTCCGGCGATTCCCAGGCGGTGCCGTAGATCCGTTGCAGCTGCGGGTTCTTCTCGCTCCCCCGCCAGTACGCGGCCGCCGACCGGGTGAGTCGGAACGCCGGGATGAACCGGGTGGTCGGCACGTGCGGGCCCCGGCACAGGTCGCTCCACACGCGCTCGCCGGTGTGCGCGTGCAGGTTGTCGTAGATGGTCAGCTCGCCGGCGCCGACCTCGACCGATTCGTCTCCGGCGGCATCGGATTTCAGGTCGATGAGTTCGAGCTTGTAGGGCTCGAAAGCCAATTCGGCGCGAGCCACCTCCCGCGAGTCGAAGACGCGACGCATGAACCGCTGCCCGGACTTGACGATCCGGCGCATCCGCTTCTCGAGGTCGGCCAGGTCGTCCGGGGTGAACGGCCGGTCCACGTCGAAGTCGTAGTAGAAGCCGTCCTTGATCGGCGGGCCGATGCCAAGCTTGGCGTCCGGGAACTTGTCCTGGACGGCCTGGGCCAGCACATGCGCCGCCGAGTGACGGATGACCGAACGACCGTCATCGGTGTCGGCGCCGACCGGTTCGACGTCGGCGTCCGTCTCGGGGGCCCAGCCCAGGTCCCGCAGCCGTCCGTCCGCGTCGCGGACCACCACGACAGCCTGCGGCCCGGAGCCGGGCAGGCCCGCCTCGCGTACCGCCGCGCCGGCGGTCGTGCCCGCCGAGACCCTCACGCTCGCGGCGGGCGGGGCGATGGGGGCGCTGGACACGAGTGGCTCCTGGGGTGCGGGCGGCGACGTCCGGAGATGCCGCGGAGGTGAACAGAGGGCATCGCGATGCTAGCCCGCGCTAATCCCGACCCAGGGCCAGTCCCGCCAGCCGCCTCCAGTCGATCGGCTCGGGCGCCAGCGGCACCCCGGGCCGGTCCCGCGGGAGCCGCACCCGCAGCGCCCGCGGGCGGACCGAGCAGCGGACCGGTGCGGGCACCGTCAGCGCCTCGCCGTCGATCCCGACCGGAATCTCGGCCTGCCCGGACCCCGGGTCCGACCGGTCGACGTCGATCACCACATCGCCGTCGCCGACCAGGGTGGTCACCGTGCGGAACTGGGCGCGCCGCAGCAGGGCGGCCGCGTCCGCGGCGCTGGCGATGTGCCCGGCGATCACTCCGAGCTCGCCCTGGTCGATGCGCTCCCGCCGGCCCAGGTCGCGCAGCCGCCCGGATCCGTAGGGATTGTTGCTGACCAGGATGGCCTGCTGATCGGTCAGGGTCCGAGCACCGGTGCGCACCGTCAGCCGGCTGCCCTCGGTCGGATCGAGCAGATCCGGCAGCATGGCCAGAATCGTGCGGTTCTTGTTGTCCCGGTACTCCGGGCTCTGCACGATCTCGGCATACGCGCCGAACGATGCGTTGTTGACGAACGGGCGGTCCGCGATCAGGCCGAGGTCGACCCGGACCTCCTCGCCGTCGGTCAGCGCGGCCAGGCAGGTGGCGGGATCATCCCGGTCCAGGCCGAGATCCATCGCGAAGTGGTTGCGGGTGCCCGCACTGATCACCAGCAGCGGGATGTCGTGTTCGGCACAGATCCCCGCCACGAGCGCCTGGGTGCCGTCGCCGCCCGCGACGCCCAGCAGGTCGGCGCCCCGGTCGACCGCCGACCGGACGATGGCGGCGACGTCCACGTGACCGGGCCCGTCCAGCAGGACGACCTCGGCCCCCAGTTCCTCCGCCTTGCGCTGCAGATCGAACTTGACGACCTTGCCGCCGCCGGAGCGAGGATTCATCACGATGAACGGACGCCGCGGCGCCGGCGTCCGCACGGTCGGCATCCACTGCGGGATCCGGGCCCGCATCGCCTGATGGGCCGCCGCCGCGCCCAGGGCCAGCAGCCCGACCACGACGAGCGCGACGAGCAGCGCGTCCTGCCGGAGGAAGAAGACCAGCACGACGACGACCGCGGCCATGGCGACGAACATCCCCAGACCCCGTTGAATGCCCCGCTTGGCCAGGAACCAGTAGCCGCCGACCAGCGCGATCACGGCCCCCAGCACACCGACGATCAGCAGGGTGAGCCCGATCGCTCCCTCGGCCGCGACGAGGACGACGATCGCGGCCAGCCAGGCCAGGAACGCACCCCGGGCCAACCATCGCCGGGTCGCGGTGGATGGTGTGGACAACTGGTCTGGCATCTGGGTCTCCGGCGCTGCGAGATCGCGTACAGGATCGCCGGCGTCGGCCGCCACCGGTGAGGTTCATCATGCTGCCGCACCCGGTCGGGCCGACATCACCCGGCTCGAATGAACGGACCCGGCCATCCGATCCGGACGATACGGGACGGGCCGGGGTGTGACAGGCTCCCCCGGCGAGGATCCATGAGGAGGTCCGGTGAGCGCCGTCGGTGCAATCGAGCGCGTGGTGCCCGGCGTCGGCATGCTGCGCTCCTATCGGCCGGCGTGGCTGGGCAAGGACGTCACCGCGGGACTGGTACTGACCGCTCTGCTGGTGCCGCAGGGTATGGCGTACGCGGAACTGGCCGGGCTGCCGCCGATCACCGGCCTGTACACGACCGTGCTGTGCCTGCTCGGGTACGCCGCCTTCGGCCCGTCGAAGGTGCTGGTGCTCGGACCTGATTCGTCGCTGGGTCCGATGATCGCGGCCACTGTCATCCCGCTGGTCACCGCCAACGGCGATCCGGGTCGGGCGGTCGCCTACGCCTCGATGTTGGCGCTGATGGTCGGCGCCATCACCATCGCGGCAGGCGCCTTCCGGCTCGGCTTCATCGCCGACCTGCTGTCCAAGCCGACCCAGATCGGCTACATGAACGGCCTGGCGCTGACCATCGTCATCGGCCAACTGCCGAAATTGTTCGGGTTCTCGGTGGAGGGTGACGGCCTGGTGGCCGAGGCGACGGAGTTCGCCCGCGGCGTCGCCGACGGGCGCACGGTGCCGGCCGCGCTGGCCGTCGGCGTCGGCTGCCTCGCGGTGATCCTTTTGTTGAACCGGTTCGTGCCCCGCATCCCCGGCGTGCTGGTCGCCGTCGTGCTGGCCATCGGTGCCGTCGCTCTTTTCGACCTGGCCGATCGTGGCGTGAAGCTGGTCGGCGCGCTGCCCGAGGGCTTCCCGCCGTTCACCATCCCGACGGTGCCGTTGAGCGACCTCGGCCTGCTGTTCGCGGGCGCGCTCGGCATCGCCCTGGTCTCGCTGACCGACACCATCTCCACCGCCAGCGCGTTCGCCGGGCGGCGCGGCGAGGACGTGGACGGCAACCGGGAGATGATCGGCATCGGCGCCGCCAACGTGGCCGCCGGCCTGTTCCAGGGCTTCCCGGTCTCCACCAGCGGCTCCCGCACGGCGGTCGCCGAACAGAACGGCGCCCGATCCCAGGTGACCGGCCTGGTCGGCGCCGGTGCGGTGACCCTGATGCTGGTGTTCTTCCCCGGGCTGCTGCGGAACCTGCCGCAACCGACGCTGGCCGCCATCGTCATCGCCGCGTCCATCTCGCTGGCCGACCTGTCCGGCATGCGCCGGCTGTGGCGGCAGCGGCGGTCCGACTTCGCGCTGGCCATGGCCGCGTTCCTCGGGGTGGCGTTGCTGGGCGTGCTGCCGGGCATCGCGATCGCGGTGGCCCTGTCCGTGCTGAACGTGTTCAACCGGGTCTGGCGGCCGTACCGGGCGGTACTCGGTCGGACCGAAGGTCTCAAGGGCTACCACGACATTCGGCGGTACCCCGACGCGGAACGGCTGCCGGGGTTGGTGCTCTACCGGTTCAGCGGGCCGTTGATCTTCGCCAACGCCACCACCTTCCGCGACGACCTGCGCCGGTTCGCCGAGGCCGATCCGTCGTTGCGGTGGATCGTCGTCACCGCCGAGCCGATCACCGACGTCGACACGACCGCCGCGGACATGCTGGTCGAACTCGACCTGTGGCTCAACGCGCGCGGCATCAACCTGGTGTTCGCCGAGATCAAGGATCAGGTACGAACCAAGATCGACCGGTACGAACTCACCGACACCATCGACCCGACGCA
>DATDBV010000326.1:0-6736 GCA_036524715.1 Nakamurella sp.
TTGATCATCAGCGCGACCCGGTCGCCGGAGGTGTAGGGCAGGTCGGGAACCACGGCGTCGAGCAGCAGATCGACGATCTCGTCGGCGGTCTTGAGCTTGGTGCGCTCGCGGCCGGGCTCGCCGTGGATGCCGACGCCGACCTCCATCTCGTCGGCCCCCAGCTCGAACAACGGCGACCCCTTGGCCGGCGGGGTGCAGGCGGTCAGCGCCAGGCCCATCGTGCGGGTGACGTCGTTGACCTTCTTGCCGATCCGGATGACCTCCTCCAGGCTGTCGCCCCGCTCGCTGGCGGCGCCGACAGCCTTGATCACGAAGAAGTTCCCGGCCACCCCGCGGCGGCCGATCGTGTAGGTGGAGTCCTTGACCGCGACATCGTCGTTGATCATCAGGATCTCGGCCTTGATCCCCTCGGACTCGGCCATCTCCTTGCCCATGTCGAACGCCATCCGGTCACCGGTGTAGTTGTTTACCAGCAGCAGGACACCCTTGGGCGAGGCAAGGCGCTTGGCCGTCTCGTACACGTAGTCCATCGGCGGGGCGGCGAAGACGTCGCCGGGACAGGCGGCGTCGAGCATGCCCTTGCCGACCACCATCACGTGCGCAGGTTCGTGACCCGACCCCGACCCCTGGACGATGGAGACCTTGTCCTCGCGCGGCGCGTCCGCGCGCCTGATCAGGTTCCAGTCGGGCTCGTAGACGATCGTGTTGGGATTGGCCAGCGCGATGCCCTCCAGCATCTCCGCGACGTACGACTTGGGATCGTTGACGAACTTCTTCATGCTCGTGCCTCCTCGGCCCATGCCTGGTTGATCTGCTCGACGATCACCGCGACCGCCATCGCCCCCGCGTCCACCGACCCCCGGCTCCGTTCGCCTGTGTAGGAGGCGCGCCCGCGCTTGGCGATCATCGGAATGGTCGCGTCGGCCGCCTCCCGGGTGACGGCCGACACCGCGGCGAGCGCGGTCCCGGCGTCCGACCCGTCGCCGAGTTCCTGCTCCAGCCGGTCGGTCATCGGCACCAGCGCGTCGATCAGCGTCTTGTCGCCGACGTCAGACTGGCCGCGGGCCTTGATGCCCTCGATCGCATTGCGCAGCATCGCGACCACCTTGGCGCCGTCGACCTCTTCCGTTCCGGCGGTCATGCCCGCCCGCAGGAACGCCGTCCCCCAGATCGGCCCGGAGGTGCCGCCGATCCGGGACGAGATGATCATCCCGGTCTTCTTCAGGAAGGTGCCGGGATTGCTGCGATCGATGTCGTCCCAGCCCTCCAACACCTTTTCGAAGCCGCGCGCCAGCGAGTAGCCGAAGTCGCCGTCGCCGACGACCGCGTCCAGATCGCCGAAGTACTTCTCGTTGTCGATCGCCGTCCGGGCGATGGTGCGCACCACCAGCTCGGTGCGCGCCAGGGAATCCGTCATGCCCACTCTCCTTCGTCAGCCGGCCAGGCAGGCGCGCAGGTCGTCCAGGGTCAGGTAGTCGCCGGGGCGGGCGGCGCCGCGGTTGGCGAGCACTTGGATGGGCGTGCCTGCGGGGTCGCCGAGTTCGGAGACCACCAGCGTCGCCTCGTCGAACGCCTCGTCGCGGGTGTAGCCGCTGACGGTGACCAGGCAGCGCAGCCCCGCCCGGACCGCGGCCAGCAACCCGTTGCGCGAGTCCTCCACCACCAGGGTGTCGGCAGGGTCCAGGCCCAGCCGGTCGACCGCGAGCAGGTAGACGGCCGGGTCGGGTTTCTTGGCCGGCACGACGTCTCCCGCGAACAGCGGCACCCGGTCGGCGGTGTCCCCTACCGCACGCCGCAGCACCGCGGCAACCGACTCCTGCGCGGAGGTCGAGCAGACCGCGACGATCCAACCGGCATCCAGCGCCTCCCGGATGATCCGCGCGATGCCCGATCGTGGGGGGATCCTCCCCTCAGAGACCAGCTGTTTGAAACGCGCGGTCTTGGCCTTGTGCCACTGGGCGAGAACCTCAAGGCGGGCATGCTCGTCCGCCGGAATGCCTGCCTTCGCGACGAAATCGGGGTCGGCGAACAGGCTGGCCATCCGCTCCTTTCCGCCGCCGATCTTCAGCTTCTCCCCGTAATCGTCCACGCTCCAGTGTGCCGGCAGGTCGAACTCGGCAAAGGTGTCGTTGAACGCGGGCAGGTGGCCGTACCGCTCGGTGTCGGCCAGCACCCCGTCGCAGTCGAACAGCAGAGCCGTCACCAGGCGCGCCCCGTTCCGCCGAACAGGGCGATGTGCTCCCGGGCGGTCTGCACGAGGGCCGCCCGTTGGTGGGCGAAAAGGGTTGGCGGATCCCACTTGTTCTTCGCCTCCGCCTCCTTCAGGTGCTCCAGGGCCGAGCGCATGTACGACTCCTTGATCGCGGTGGAGATGTTCACCTTGGCGCAGCCGCGGGCGATCAGGTCCTGGAACTGGTCGGCGGACAGCCCGGTGCCGCCGTGCAGCGCCATCGGCACGCCGGTGGCTTCCACCAGGTCGCTGACCCGCTGGTGGTTCAGCACGGGCGCCCGCTTGTACTGGCCGTGTGCGTTGCCGATGGCCGGCGCAAACACGTCGACGCCGGTGGCCTTGATGAAATCGACGGCCACCTCCAGACTCTGCAGCCGGGATGGATCGTCGGACCCGATGTCGTCCTCGACGCCGACGATGCCCTCGATCTCGCCCTCGACGTGCGCGTCGTTGGCCCGCGCCTGCGCCACGACTTCCTTTGTCTGCCGCAGGTTCTCGGCGACATCGAGTTCGTGCGCGTCGAACAGCACGGAGTTCCAGCCGGCGTCGAGGCACTGCGTGATCACGTCCCGGTGCGGGCAGTGGTCCAGGTGCAGGGACACCGGCACCGGCGCATCCCAGGCCATCGCCCGGAACACCGCCAGCAGCCGATCGCGACCGTAGGCGCGGACCGTCTTCACCGACGTCTGCAGGATCACCGGCGCCCGCTCCTGCTCGGCCGCGGCGAGCACCGCGTCGATGCTCATGTCGTCCAGGATGTTGAAGGCGCCGACGCCATAGCGGTTGGCGAAGGCGTGGTCGACGATCTCCTTGGTGGACACGATCGGCATGGGCGCCTCCTCGTCGTCGAGGGTTGCGATGGTCGGTGATGGCCTGCCGACGGCTCACACCAGTGCCGCCGCGCCGGCCACACCGCCATTCAATGCAGGCAACGGACCGCCCGCCATGGGGTGAATCCCCCATCTGCGCGTCTCGGCGCTACGTCTGCGGTAGCAACCACCCGCGATCGAGCGCCTGCACCACGGCGGCGGTCCGGCTGGGGGTGTCGGTCTTGCGCAGCACCGCCCCGACGTGCTTTTCCACGGTCTTGTGCGAGATCACCAGCCGGGCCGCGACCTCCCGGTCGGTGAGCCCGTCGGCGAGAAGGCCGAGCACCTCGCATTCTCGTCTGGTCAGCGGCGACGGGACGCCCCCGGAAGCTGACCCGGCGGGCGACCGGGCCGGGAAGTCCGCACACAGCAACGTTCCCCAACCTGCGACGTGCTCGACGCCGACTTGCCCACCGAGCCCTCCGCCCACCACCGCCAGCAGCTCGTTCCAGGTGCTGGTGCCAAGGCCGAGCGGGTCGTGGGCCGAGGGCAGGGATTGCGCCGCCTCGTCCTGGACCAGCAGCCGAACCCCATCGTCCCGGTTGACGACGGCGACGTGCAGCCGGGACGCGCCGATCCGAGCCGACGCGGCGCGGCCCACCAGCGCCACCAGATCCGCGGCGGCCGATGCCACGTCGTCGGAGACCGGACACGGCGCGCCGACTTCGGTGACGACCGTCCGCACCCCGATCTCGGGACCAATCACCCGGTCGCACGCCCGGAGCACCCCGGCCAGCGACGGAACCACCCGCCCGGCCCGGACCACGGCCGCCGCGACGCTTTGGGTGAGCAGTTCGAAGGCGTCGATCTCGGCGACGGTGAACCTGCGGGCCCCTCCGGCGAAGGCGACGTTGACGCCGATCACCTCGCCCCGCCACCACAGGGGAACGGCCGCGGCCGCCCCCCGGCTCGCCGGGTGGTCGGGAGGCAGGTGACCGCCGCGAACGTCGCTGTAGTCGTCGATGACGACGGGCATCCGCCGGGCCGCCGCCCGGCCCGTCGCGCCCTCGTCCAGCGGGAAGCTCATGCCCACCCGGCACGCTATGCCCCGCTCCGCCAGCTTGCGGTACCGTCCCTGCGCGGTGTCCACCAGCGAGATGCTGCCCGCTACGGCACCCAGCAGCACGCGGCTGTGCTCCAGGAGCCGGTCGAGCAGCCGGTTGACCCCCAGGTCCGCATAGAGTTCGGACACCGCGAGGTCCAGGCGGAACCCCTCCACCGACGTCACGTCGAGGTCGTTCTCGTCGACGACGAGCATTCCCCGACCATACGAGCCACGTGCGCGGACCTGCAACGCAGGTCGTCGTCCCGACGACCGGTCAGCGGCCCCGCGCGCCATCCGACTCCGGTCGCCGCCGATCGGGCCGGCAGGCCGTCGTCGCCCGAGCTCGCGAGAGCGTCATCGGGCAAGGTCGGCCGAGCCTGCGAGGGCGCCGTAGGGCAAAGGCGCCCGAGTTCGCGAGGGCGCCATCAAGCAAGGTCGCTCGGACTCGCGGCGTCGTAAGTCGCCCGAGCCTGGAGTGCGTCCTTGGCACGGGGGGTCGAACCGGGCCGATCCGGCGACCCAGGAGCCGGATCGTTCAGTTCGGACTCGGTTCCGGCCTAACCTGCTGGCATGGACCCGATCGCCGCGCTGCGCCGGATCGGGTTCCTGCTGGAGCGGGTGCGGGCCCCGACATATCGAGTGCGGGCGTTCCGCAACGCCGCACTCACGCTGGCCGGCCTGGGTCAGGCCGAGCTCGACCGGCGCAGCGCGGACGGCACGCTCACCGAGTTGCCCGGCATCGGCAAGACCACGTCGGCGGTGATCGCCCAGGCGCTGAGCGGGCAGGTGCCCGACTACCTGGCCGACCTCGAAGCGACGCTGGAGCCGCTGGCCACCGGCGGCGAGGCCCTCCGCGCGCAGTTGCGCGGTGATCTGCACTCGCACAGCGACTGGAGCGACGGCGGCAGCCCGATCCAGGAGATGGCGGTGACGGCCATGGAACTGGGGCACGAATACCAGGCGCTGACCGACCACTCCCCCCGGCTGACCGTGGCCAACGGGCTGTCGGTGACCCGGCTGCGCCGGCAGCTGGGCATCGTGGCCACACTCAACGAGCACCTGGGTGATTTCCGGCTGCTGTCCGGGATCGAGTGCGACATCAACGAGGACGGCACCCTGGACCAGACCGACGAGATGCTCGGCGCGGTCGACATCGTCGTCGCCTCGGTGCATTCCAAGCTGCGGTCCGATTCGGCGGCGATGACCCGGCGGATGCTGCGGGCCATCGCCGACCCGCACACCGACATCCTGGGGCACTGCACCGGCCGGCTGGTCACCGGCGGCCGTGGTACGCGACCACCCAGCCAGTTCGACGCCGGCCGGGTGTTCGACGCGTGTGCCGAGCACGGGGTGGCGGTGGAGATCAACAGCCGACCCGAGCGCCTGGATCCGCCCCGGAAGCTGCTCAAGCAGGCGGTGGCGGCCGGCTGCCTGTTCAGCATCGACACCGACGCGCACGCGCCTGGTCAGCTGGACTGGCAGCAATACGGCTGCTCTCGGGCGGCCGAATGCGGGGTGCCCGTCGAGCGCATCGTGAACACCTGGCCGGTCGATGAGCTGCTGGCCTGGGCACGGCGCGCCCGCTGACCGGCCACCACAGCACCGGCCAAAGCAGAGCGCCGCCCCGGTCCCGCTGACCAAACTCGGCGCCTGACGGGCTGAACGCAACGCTCCGAGATCCACGTGCGCAGCCTTCTTCGACTACTGGTGCGGATGTCGGATCGGCTTGCACGGGCCGGGCTGATCAACTTGGCGCCAATCCGTACATATCGGGCGCACTTTCGTAGAGTTGAACGGCGGGCCGTCCCCAGGCGGGTCCGTCCCATCAGGTTGAAAACGAGCCGAACAGCAACATAAAGGACATATCGGGTCGACTCGTTTTCGAATGAACGGCGGGCCGGCTCCGGCGGGGCCGTCCCCTCAGGGTGAACCTGGCCGTGCGGGCGGGTTCGTCGTGCCGGCCGAGCCCGGCGAGTTGCGCGGATCAAAGACCAACGGAATCGGGCAAAACGGCGCCGGAAATGGGTCTTGGATCAGCGCAAAGTCAGGCGTGCTCTTCCAAAGTAGGCGTTTAGCGCATTTCGGGCATCGGGTGGTTCGACTGATCAGCCTGGCCGGGGGTCGGCGGCGATCGAAGCGGAGGTTTCCGACAGATCGAGCACGATGGTCCGGCTGAGCAGCCCGGCGACGGTGGCCCCCCGGGGGCATCCCATCTGAGTGAACCGAGCGGTCACGGCGCAGCGGTGCGCCGAGATCCACATGAGCAGCCTTCTTTGACTGCCAGTGCGGTTCTCGACCAAGTGCGCCAATACCGCGCTGACCGACCCGGCATCGGCGGCTGGGCGGCCGGTCAGGACGCGACTGGGGTGCCCTGGTCGGTGGCGGCGGCCAAGGCCCGGAAGTCCTCGTCCGTGGCGCTGCCGGTGATCAGGTAGGTGACGTCGCCGGCCGGGCACGACCGTCCAGGTCACGCCGTCCACGTCCTGCACACCGGTGGCCGATCCGACGACGCCCAGCTCGGCGGCCTGGATCTGCGGCAACTCGCCGCTGGACTGGACCAGGGTGATGAACCGGCCGTGGTCGGTCAGCCAA
>DATDBV010000327.1:0-3097 GCA_036524715.1 Nakamurella sp.
GGGTCGTTGGAGTCGCTCGCCCACACCCGGTCGGTGAACTCCAGGATGCCGAGGTCGGTGCGGGCGCCGCCGCTGCTGCAGGATTCGATCTCCAGACCGGGATGCGCATCCTTGAGTTGCCGGATGAGCCGGTACACCGCCAGCGTCTGCGCGTGGGTGCCCGGCCGGCCCTCGTGCATCGTCTCGACGAGGTCGCGGTTGTGGTCCCACTTGATGAAGTCGATGCCCAGTTCACTGACCAGGCGGGACATCTGGCCGAACACGTGGGCATGGGCGGCGGGGTTCGCCAGGTCCAGCACGAACTGGCTGCGCCAGCTCAGGCCGGCCGCCGGCGGCACGTGCTCGGGATTGTGCAGCAGCCAGTCCGGATGGGTCCGGGCGAGATCGGAGTCCAGGTTGACCATCTCCGGTTCGAACCATAGCCCGAACTGCATGCCCAGCTCGTGCACCCGGTCGGCCAGCGGTCCCAGCCCGCGCGGCCACACCGCCGGGTCGACCAGCCAGTCGCCCAGGCCCCTGGTGTCGTCGCGGCGGGCCATGAACCAGCCGTCATCCAGGACGAAGCGCTCGACGCCGACGCGTGCGGCCAGCTCGGCGAGCCGGCTCAGGAACGCCGGGTCATGGTCGAAATAGACTGCCTCCCAGGTGTTCAGGACCAGTGGACGCGGACCTGCCGGATGCTGGTGGCGGGCTCGCAGGAATCGGTGGAACCGTTCGGACAGCCCGTCCAAACCGCACGCGTTGGCGAAGTATGCGACGGGGGTCTCGTACCGGTCCCCGGGCGCCAGCACGATCTCACCGGGGCGCAGCAGTTCGCCGGCGCCAATCAGCTGCACCGCGTCCGGCCCCCGATCGGTGCGGTAGCTGGTGTCGGCGCTCCAGCCGAGATGGACCGCCCACAGCTCGCCGTAGCGGTCGGCCGGCTCATCGATCGACGCGATCAGCAGGTTGGTGGCATCGTGCCCGCCACGGCCGCGCCGGGTCTGCCGGACGTGGGAACCGCGCAGCACCCGGGTCGTATATGGAACCTTCTCCCGGGTCCAGCGACCCGCGAACTCGGTGGTGTGGTCGACCGCCTTCGGCACCGGCAGGGTCGCCTCCAACCACTCGACCGACACCGAACCGACCCCGCCGTTGGTGACGGCGTGCCGCACCGTCACGATGCCGCCGGATTCGATCGCGATCCGCGATTCCAGCTGCAGTCCGCCGGTGCGGCTGCGATCGTCGGCCCGCACGATGACCGACCACTGGGTGCCGTCGACATCGGTGACGTGCCAGCGCGGGAAGACCGGGCTGCCGTCACGGGTGGCCAGCAGGCCGGGCCGCCCGGTCCACCCCTCGGATTCCTCGGGCAGGATCGACAGCTGCCACGCGGCGTCCAACGTGCCCGGCTCGGTCTGCCGGCTGACGGCGACGGACAGCTCGGCGAGATCATGCTCGGCCAACTCGCCCAAATCCCGGCCCCAGTGCAGCACCATCGGAAGCCCGACGGATGGGCGTTCGAGCACGACACAGATCCCGGCACGCCGCAGCAGATGGAATCGACGGGACGGCGGCGGCACGGGGCCGACCGCTCCGCCCGGAACCGCAGGTTCGCAGGTCATTCGGCTGGTCCTTTCGTGAACCATCCCGGCGATCGCGGGTCGGTGGGTTGTTCGATTGGCGTTTCAGCGGCTGTCGTGTTCGGATCAGTTCGTTCTTGGTCGACCTGGTGACTTACTTAAGTTACCTGCCTAAATTGACAAGCGCCAGCCGCCGACCCGGCCAATCGGAAGCCCATCCGGCGCTCACGAACCTGGATTCCGGCCCCCCACCGCAGTGATGGCCGGCCTCACGATCACGGCCTGCTCCGCCGCCGGCGCCGCGTCGTCCGACTCGGCAGGTGCCGCCTCCGAGGCGAACACCCTGGTGGTGTACACCGGCCAGTCGGGCGACTACCGGATCAACTTCAACCCGAACTCACCATCGCAGATCGGTGGAATCGGCACGATCTACGAGTCGCTGTTCTTCCTGACAAACTTCAACACCGAAAGCTCCCGCCCCCCTGCTGGTACCGACACCTGGAACGCCAATGGCACCCAGTTGGCTGTCAGGCTGCGGGAAGGGGTGACCTGGTCCGACGGCCAACCCTTCGCCGCGGACGACGTCAAGTTCACCTTCGACCTCGCGCTGAAGACCCCGGCGATCAACGTTGTCCGGTGGGATGCGCCAGCGGGTGACCATCGCCATGGCACTCCTGTTGGAGCCGCAAATGATGATCACGGACGAGCCGACGATCGGCGGACGGGACCATCCGGCAGTCGGAGTCCGTTTTCTGAAGCGGTGGGTCCGCGGCTCAGTGGGTGGCCGCGTTCGGTCACGCCGAGCATCCGCGCCCGACCTTTGAGATCCACACCAGCGGTCGTCTTGAGCCGCTGATGTGGAACTGGGTCGACAGCCCGGGGTACGACCCGGGCCGGAACTGGTCCGGGCGGGATCGGATCGCGAGATCCACACCAGCGGTCTTCTTAAGCTGCTGTTGTGGAACTGGGTCGACCGCCCGCGTTACGTCCCGGGCCGGAACCGGTGGTCCGGGCGGGATCGGATCGCGAGATCCACATGAGCAGCTCTCTATCGCCGCGGGTGTGGATCTCGCCCGATCCGTTGGTCGGCGACGGCCGGGAAGGTCGCGGCGGAGGCGTCGTCCGGGATCTGCACATCCACCACCGCCGACCGCGGATCCAGCACGACCTTGCGGGCCGCCGCGGCGAACGAGGCCGGGGCCATCGCGGTGACCACGTACGGCCCCGTTGGTGGCAGCGGCATGCACCAGCGTCCGCGCTCGTCCGTGGTGATGGAGCCGACGGAAGCGCCCGTGGCCTCGCTGAGCGAGATCAGCGCGTGCGGTACCGGATCCGTGCCACGGGTGACCAGGCCGGACAGCGTCAGCTGGTCGGTCAGGGTGATCTGGGCCATCCCGGTCATGTCCCGGCGGTGCGCGAAGGTCATCACCTGCGCCCGTGGCGCCCACCCGCGGGCGTTCGCCAGCACCAGGTAGCGGCCCGGGCCGGGCAGCGCGATCGAGTAGGCGCCGTCGTGGTCGGCGCGGCTCCAGTCC
>DATDBV010000328.1:0-3106 GCA_036524715.1 Nakamurella sp.
GGTGCAGATGCCGTCCGAGCCGTCGGTGACCCGGTTCTACGTCGCGGTGCTGGCCGCGATGGGCGCGCCGCTGCGGCCGCGGCAACGGGTGGCCGAACTCGAGCAATCCGCGCTGAACCTGCTGCGGGCGGTCGGGGTCCGGGTGCTGGTTGTCGACGAACTGCACAACGTGCTCGCCGGGTCAGGGGAACGCCGCCCGCGAATTCCTGAACCTGATCCGGTTCCTGGGGAACGAGCTGCGGATACCGCTGGTCGGCGTCGGCACCCGGGAGGCCTACCTGGCGATCCGGTCCGACGACCAACTGGAGAACCGGTTCCAGCCGTTCCCGCTCCCGCGATGGGAACCCGACCTGCAGGCGTGCTCGTTGCTGGCCAGCTTCGCCGCCGCGTTCCCCTTGCGCCGCCCGTCGCACATCGGCACCGAGGCGATGGCCCGGTACCTGTTGACCCGCAGCGAGGGCACGATCGGCGAGCTTGCCCACCTTCTGACGGACGCGGCGATCGCGGCGATCGAGTTCGGCGAGGAGGCGATCAACCATCGCACCCTGCTGCTGTCGGCGTACGCCGGTCCGTCCGAACGGCGCCGGTTGTTCGAGCGGGAACTGGCATGACCGGCGGCGCCCGGTGGCCGCTGCATCCGCAACCCGTAGCCGGGGAGGCACTGTCGTCGTGGCTGAACCGGGTCGCCGACGCCTATGGGATGTCGCTGGACCAACTGGTGCGGCACAACCTCGGGCCGGCGTCATTCAACCTCGGCGACCAGAACCTGAGCGACCAGAACCTGAGCGGCCTGGACCTGGAGCCGCCGCCCGGCGTGCTCGAGGCGCTGCACGAACGCACCGGGGTGCCGCGAGACCATCTGGCCCGCATGACGATCGCCGGGTGGGTGCCCTGGCTCCTGGATACCCTTGACCCAAGTCACGGCCGCGAGGCGTTCGAAACCTACGTCCGACAGGAATCGGTCATCCTCGCGCCTGGCCAGGTCATCAAGCGTGATCTGCCGGCCTGGCGGGCCTGGCTGCCGGACAGGCCGATGATGCGCCGGGTCTGCCCACGGTGCATGGACGGTGCGGACGGTGAGACCGCAGTGTTCACGGTGGTTTCGCGGATCCCGTTGACGGTCGGTTGCCCGGAGCACGGCTACCGGTTGGAGAGCATGTTCGAATCGCTGGGGACCTTCATCGCCTGGGAGGACGAGAACATGGTCCCCACGCCTACGGATCCCTGCGTGACGGCGATGGACCGCCGGACCCATGAGGGGCTGGCCACCGGAACCGTGACCCTGCCCGGCCGACCGGTTCATGTCGGCGTGTGGCTGCGTCTGCTGCGCACCCTGCTCGACGAGGTCAACTCCCCAACGTCCACGGTCCCGCCATCCTCCCGGATCAAGCTGCACCAGGTCTGGCAGGCAATCGGAAGTCCGCCCCGCGCTGGACAGATCCGGTGGCGGCCGTATGAGTCCCTCGACTGGCCGACTCAGCAGCAGATGTTGCACGCCGCGGCGGCCGCGCTCGACCTGATCGAGACCGGCCGGATCGAAGCGGCCGGCACCCTGGGCGCGCTGCTGCACGCCGAGCCGCACCCCGCCGTCTACGACGGCGACCCGCCGCACCGCCGCGAGGAGCCGGACCCGACGACGACCGTCTGGCAGACCGCGATCGCCAGCCTCCGCGACGTCATCGACATCGCCCGTCACGACGCCGGCGAAGCCCGACGGCTGCTGGCCCTGCTCACCGGCTCCACCCGAAACCGCTCTGCCCACGGCCGCATCCGCGACGAGATGATCGAGACCGGCATCCCCGCAGACTTTCTCCCACCGAGGATCTGATCGCCTCCGCCCGGTGACACCGCCTCTCACAAATGGTCAGTTGTGAGAAGGCCTTGACGAGCCCGGGGCCGCCGGCGTTCGCCCCTGTGAAGATTCTCAGAATCCCTCTCGCAATTCAGCGGTTGTGAGAGGGATTTGTGCGAGAATGCAAGCGTGAGTCACGCACCTTCCAAGGCGGCGGCTGATTCGGTCGAGCGGCACGCCTGCCCGCAATGTCAGGTCCCGACCGGCAGCCCATGCCGCACCCGGTCCGGGACCACTGCGTCGAGGTACCACACTGCCCGGTTCGTGCTCGTGCCGTCGTTGCGAGACGAACTTGCCGTACCGACCCCGGCGAGTCGCCGGCCCGGGCAGCCGTGGACGCCGACCGTTGCTGCCGATGATGCGGTCGGCTCGGTGACGCAGGAGCGTGGCCCGATACGGATCGGGTACGCCCGCTGTTCGATGAACAGCCAGGAGTTGGCCGGCCAGATGGACCTGCTCGAGCGGTCCGGGTGCCGGCGGGTGTTCAGCGAGAAGATCAGCACTCGGGTCCGGGTGCGGCCGGAGTTGGAGAGCGCGTTGGCGTTGGCTCGGGAGATCAAACAGGCCGCGCCCGACCAGGCCGTGATCTTCACCGTCGCAGAAATGAAGCGGCTGGCCCGCAACGCCGCCGAACTGATGACGCTGTCCGCGGCGCTGCAGGCCGACGGGATCCAACTCGAGCTGCTCACCGGCCCGCTGACCGGCGTCTACGACCCCAGTGGGATGGGGTCGATGCTGTTCGCGGTCCTGGCCGTGGCCGCCCAGCTTGACCGCGACTACATCCGGGAGAAGACCCTGGAAGGGCAGAAGGCGGCCGCCGCCCGCGGCCGGCACGGCGGCCGCCCCCCGGTCATCGACCCCGACTCCCTGATCTACGCCAAGGCCCTGCACGTCGCAGGGACACCGGTCCCCGACATTGCCAAGAAGCTGACGATCAAGACCGGCAAGAACGCCGGCCAGCACCCATCGGTCGCCTCCGTGTACCGCGCCATCGCCGGCGCTGGGCATGGTGGTGAGGGTCTGTCAGGGTGACGTGTGTGATGAAACGCCCTTGAGCGTCTTGGGATCTTCAGGAGGCGCGGTGCTGTGTCGGACAACCAGGTGGGTGGGCAAAACGACGGCTTGGTTGACCTCGGTGTTGCCCTGCAGGAGTTCGAGAAGGATGCGCGCGCTCCGGGCGCCCTGTTCGAAGACTTCTTGTCGGATGGTGGTCAGGTCGGTGAGGCTTGCAAGCGGATGGTCGTCGATGCCGAT
>DATDBV010000329.1:0-5754 GCA_036524715.1 Nakamurella sp.
CCAGGCCGAGGCTGGGCACGACGTTCGGCAGGGACGTCGGGGAGATGCAGGCCAGGGTCGGGTCGATCGGATCGTGGTAGACATCGATCAGCGAGCCGACCCCCGGCGTGCCGGCGGCCCGGATCCGCGAGGTGAAGGTGAACTCCCGCCCGTCCGCCGCCCGGAAAGTGATCACCGGCCGATGTACCCGTTGCCGCGTGCCGTCCTTGGCCGCACGCCGGCGGCCGGCCGACCGCTCGTCGACCACCACCCCCTGTGCGTGGGCCCAGCCCGGCGGGACCTCCGGCCACTGCCGCGCGCGCTTGGACGCGATGACCTGCCTGGTGCCCAACGCGGCGGCCAGGACGATCGGCACCATCGCCACCAGCAGGCTGAGCCAGTCGGGCACCCTCCGATGATGTCAAGGAGTGCACGGTTCCGGCGTGGTCCGGCCGGGGCATCCGGCCACCGCGGTGCGTACGGTGGGCCCCATGCGCGTCGTCATTGCGGGTGGGCACGGCAAGATCGGGTTGCGGCTGGCCAGGCTGATCGGGGAACGCAAGCAGCACGCGATCGCGCTGATCCGCTCCGCCGCCCAGGATGCCGACCTGATCGCCCTCGGGGCGCATCCGGTGGTCTTCGACCTGGAGACCGGCTCGGCCCAGGACCTGGCCGCCGTCCTGGACGGTGCCGACGCCGTGGTGTTTGCGGCCGGTGCCGGTCCGGGCAGTGGCGCGGCGCGCAAGGACACAGTGGACCGCGGCGGCGCGGTGCTGCTCGCCCAGGCCTGCGAGCTGGCCGGGGTCCGGCGGTACGTGATGGTCTCGGCGATGGGTGCCGACGAGGCTCCACGGGACGGCATCGACGAGGTGTTCGCCGCCTACCTGGTCGCGAAGAAGGCCGCCGACGACGACCTGCGCTCACGCGACCTGGATTGGACGGTTCTGCGGCCGGGCGCCCTGACCATGGAGTCCGGTACCGGGCGGGTGCAACTGGCCGAGCACACCGGCCGCGGTGAGGTCCCTCGCGAGGACGTGGCGGCCGTCCTGCTGGCCCTACTCGACGAACCGCGCACCGCCCGCCTGACGCTGGACCTCATCGGCGGCGACACCCCGGTCGGCGAGGCCGTGGCCGGCGTCCTACGTTGAGCGGGTGGCCCGCTCCAGTGACAACGGGGACCCGATCGAGCTGTCGGTCGGCGGTCGCACCGTCCGCGTGACGAATCCGCACCGGGTGTACTTCCCGGCGACCGGGGCGACCAAGCTGGACCTGGCGAACTACTACCTCGACGTCGGCGACGGAATCGTGAACGCCCTGCGCGAGCGGCCGTGCATGATGCATCGGTTCCCCGAGGGCCTCGCCGGCGACAAGGTGCACCAGACGCGGCTCCCCCGCGGCGCCCCGCCGTGGGTGCAGACGGTCAACGTGTTCTTTCCCCGCTTCAAACGCACCGCCGACGAGCTGTGCGTGACCGAGCTCGGCAGCGTCATCTGGGCGGTGCAGATGTCCACCGTCGAGTTCCACCCGTGGAACTCCCGCCGGACGGACACCGAGAAACCCGACGAATGGCGGATCGACCTGGACCCGATGCCCGGCTGCGATTTCGCCCGGGTCCGCCGGGTCGCGCACGTGGCCCACGAGCTCCTGGACGAGCTCGGTGCGGTCGGCTGGCCCAAGACCTCCGGCGGCAAGGGCGTGCACATTTACGTGCGCATCCCGCCTCTCTGGGGGTTCGGCGACGTGCGCCGCGCCGCGCTGGCCTTCGCCCGCGAGGTGCAGCGTCGCGCGCCCGACGACGTGACCACGGCATGGTGGCGCAAGGATCGTGACCCGGCGATGCTGTTCGTCGACTACAACCAGAACGCCCGCGACCACACCATCGCGAGCGCATATTCGGTCCGCGGCACGCCGACCGGGACCGTGTCCACCCCGATCCGTTGGGACGAGATCGACGACGTACTGCCCGACGACTGCACCATGGCCACCGTGCCGGCCCGGTTCGCCGAGTTCGGCGACCTGCACGCCGGCATCGACGACGCCCCGTTCGACATCGCGCCGCTGCTGGACTGGGCGGCCCGGGACGAGCGGGCGGGCGCGGCCGACCCGGGCGGGAGCGATGCGGTGGACCTGGACGATGCCTGATCCCTCCCGCGGGTCAGGGGACCACGGTGACCGGCCACTTGCCGGCCCGCACCAGGCGCACCCCGACCGAACCGAGGATCCGGTGCCCGGCCGAGGTGGACGCCCCGACCACCACCGAGTCGGCCAACACCTTTTCGCAGATCCGCTTGATCTCGCTGAAGGGGTCGCCGCTCGTCTCGATGAACCGGGCCCGCAACCCGGCCCGCCGGGCCGCCTCACCGATCTGCTCGCGCAGATCGTCGGCCACCTCGTGCTCGGCCTCGTTGAGCACCAGACCGGCCGATGGCATCAGACCGACCATCGCGGAACCGGCCACCACGAACACCACCACCAGCTCGGCCCCCTGCCGTCGGGCCAGCCCGGCGGCGTAGGCGGCGGCCCGCAACGACGTGGTCGATCCGTCCACCGCGGCGACGATGACCCGGGGGCCGTCGGTGCCGCGCTCGAACTCAGCCTGGCTCGTCACGACACCGCCTCTCCGGGTCGCCTCGGGCGCTCGGCCACCCGGACACGGCGCCGGCGTCCGTACCGATGATCCGCTCGGCAAGCCTCGCTCCCGTGCCGATGATTCGCTCGGCAAGCCTCGCCCCCGTGCCGATGATTCGCTCGGCAAGCCTCGCTCCCGTGCCGATGATTCGCTCGGCAAGCCTCGCTCCCGTGCCGATGATTCGCTCGGCAAGCCTCGCTCACCCCACGAGTGTGCTGACTATCCTGACCCGGTGCCAGACACGTCCGTCGAACTGTTCGTCGACCCCCGGCCCGACGTCTTCGGCGAACCCTACGAGGCGCTGACCCTCGAGCTCCCCGACGACCGGGAGGGACCCGTCGTCGCCACCCTGGTGCGCCGCCGCGCCGACCGCCCGACGACCACGGCCGCCCTCTACATCCACGGCTTCTCCGACTACTTCCACCAGCGGGAGCTGGCCGAATTCCACCTCTCCCGCGGCGAGACCTTCTACGCGATCGATCTGCGCAAGAACGGACGCTCGCTGCTCCCCCACCAGACCCCGACCCGGATGGGCGACGTCGCCGACTACTACCCGGAGCTCGACGCGGCCGTGGCCACCATCGAGGCGGACGGGCACGACCGGATCGTGCTCAACGCCCACTCGACCGGCGGGCTGATCGGCGCCCTCTGGCTGCACGACGCACCGTCCCGCGGCGCCGATCTCGGCCGGGTGACCGCGGTCGTGCTCAACAGCCCGTTCCTGGACGTGCCGGCCAATTGGGCGCTCCGCACGCTGGCCCCGCTGCCGTTCGGCGTGCTCGCCCGCAACCGCCCGGAACTCGTGCTGCAGCAGCCCACCCGCAGCCAGTACCAGATCAGCATCCACGCCACCGAACGCGGCGAATGGGTGTTCAACCAGGAGTGGAAGCCGGTCACCGGCGGGGTCGTTCGGGCCGAATGGCTGGCCGCGGCGCAGCGCGCCATCGCCCGCGCGCACTCGGGCCTGGACCTGACCATGCCGATCCTGGTGATGTGCAGCAACCGCAGCATCCGGGCCAAGCGATGGAGCGACGACCTGCTCCGCGGTGACGCGGTGCTGAACGCGGACGCGGTCGCCCGCTGGTCGATCATGCTGGGCCGGCACCTCACCTGCGTGCGCGTCGAGGACGGGATGCACGACCTGCTGCTGTCCACTCCTCGGGTGCGGGCGAACGCGTACGCGGTGATGGCCCGCTGGCTCGACGCGTACGGAGCGGGCGACGAGGTCAGGTCAGCAACCCGGCGATGACCACCAGCACCGGGATGCAGAGCAGCGTCGTCGTCGCGACGGCGTCCCGGGCCAGCGGCACCGCCGCCTTGTACCGGACGGCGTAGACGAACACATTCTGCGCGGTGGGCAGCGCCGCGCACATCGTGGCCGCCACAAGCGGCTCGCCATTCATCCCGAACACCCAGCGTCCCAACGAGTACGCCACCACCGGCATCACGATCAGCTTGAGCACGGTCGCCACCGTCAGATCGGCGGCCCGGCCGCCGCGACCGGGGAGGGGGGCACCCCGTAGGGAGATGCCGAAGGCGATCAGCGCCCCAGGCACCGCCATGTCCGAGATCAGCTCCAGCGGAGCGTTGATCACGTCCGGGATGCTCGCACCGGTGGCGGCCAACGAGATGCCGATGACCGACCCGACGATCACCGGGTTGCGTACCGGCTGGACGAGCACCCGCCGCCAGGAGGGCCGGCGCCCGCTTTCCACCATGTCCAACACCACGAAGGCGATCGGCGCGAGCACCACGAGCTGATACAACATGACCGGTGCGACGTAGGTGGCGTTATCGAAAACGTAAACCGCCAAGGGAATCCCGAGGTTGCCGGCGTTGACGTACGACGAGGCCAGCGAACCGATCACCACCGAACCGGTGTCCCGCTTCCACCACACCCGGGCGATCAGCACGAAGGACACCCAGGCCACCGTCGTGGTCAACGCGGTGACGGCCAGCGCGGCCGAGAGCACCGCCGAGATCGACGCTGCGGCCAGGGTTTCCAGCAACAGCGCCGGCGTGGCCACGAAGAACACCAGCCGGGACAGCACAACCGGGGTGGATTCGGGCAGCAGGCCGGTGCGGGCCAGCAGGTACCCGACGCCGACGACGATGCCGATCGTCGACAGACCCTGCAGGACCGCGAGCACCGCGGGTCAGCGCACCAGGGCCAGGGTGGCCCGGGCGATCGCCAACTCCTCGTTGGTCGGCACGACCAGCACGGTGACCGGCGAGTCGTCGGTCGAGATGACCCGCGCACCACCGCGGACCGCGTTCCGCTCCGGATCGACCCGGATCCCCAGGGCGTCCAGGCCCGCCAGGACCGTGGCCCGGACATTGGCGGCATTCTCGCCGACCCCGGCGGTGAACGTGATGACGTCCGCCCCGCCCAGCACGGCCAGGTAGGCGCCGACGTACTTGCGGACCCGGTGGCAGTACACGCTCATCGCGACCGCCGCGTCCTCGTCGCCGTCGTCGATCAGCCGGTCGATGTCGCGGAAGTCGGAGACCCCGGCCAGGCCCAGCATTCCGGACCGCCGGTTGAGCAGCGTGTCGATCTCGTCGATCGACAGGCCGGCGGTGCGGGCCAGGTGGAACACCACGCCGGGATCGATGTCGCCGCTCCGGGTGCCCATCACCAGGCCCTCCAGCGGGGTCAGGCCCATGGACGTCTCGACCGCGCGGCCGCCGTCGATCGCCGACACCGACGCGCCGTTGCCCAGGTGCAGCACGATCTGCCGCAGCTCGGTCAGGTCCCGGCCGAGCACGTGCGCGACCTGCTGCGACACGAACTGGTGCGAGGTGCCGTGGAACCCGTACCGCCGCACCTGATGCTCGGCGGCAACGATCCGGTCGATGGCGTAGGTGGCGGCGGCCGCCGGCAGGTCCCGGAAGAAGGCGGTGTCGAACACCGCAACCTGCGGGACGTTCGGGAATGCGAGCATGGCCTGCTCGATGCCGGTGGCGTTCGCCGGGTTGTGCAGCGGGGCCAGCACCGACAGGGCCTTGATCTCGGCCAGCACCTTCTCGTCGACCAGGGTGGGCTCGCCGAACCGCGCGCCGCCGTGCACCACCCGGTGCCCGACCGCGAACAGGCCGGACCGGTCGATCGGTCGGCCGGCCTCGTCGAACAGCTGCTTCATCAC
>DATDBV010000330.1:0-2039 GCA_036524715.1 Nakamurella sp.
GCGCTGGTCACCCTGACCACCCGGGTCACCGAGATGCTCGACGTGTGCCAGCGGTTGCTGGGCCCCTTCCGCCGGTTCGGCGTGGATCCGGACCGGGCGGGTTTGGTGCTCGCGTTGACGATCCGGTGCATCCCACTCATGGTGGAGATCGTCGGCGCCGTGTCCCAGGCCCGCAAGGCCCGCGGCGCGAGCTTTTCCATGCGGGCCCTGGTGGTGCCGTCGGTGGTGCGCGCCCTGCGTCGCGCCGACGCCATCGGCGACGCCCTCACCGCCCGCGGCGTCGACGACTGAGGCACCCCGCACCCCTCGAACCGTCCTGCCGTAGGGTGCTCCCAGATCCGGCCCCGCCCAGCCCTTTGGAGCCCGACATGACCCGACATCGCTGGGCATTGCTGCCCGCAGCCCTGGCCGTGACCGTGCTGGCCGCATGCACGGCCGGCTCCGACAGCTCGCACGAGTCGACGGCCGAGTCGCATTCGGCCGCGACGTCCGGTTCCGCGGCTCCGACCGGCGGCGCCGACGACCACGCCCTGGTCAACCCGGCCGGCGTGCCCGGCGTCCCGGCCGATCCGGTGTGGATCGCCTCGGCGATCCGGAAAGTCGACGGGCTGGCCACCAGCCTGCAGGAGGAGACCGAGATCCCCGGCCTGGCGGTCGCTGTCGTACACGACGGCGAGATCGTATTCGCCAAGGGGTATGGAGTGCGCGAGGTCGGCCGGCCCGAGACGGTCGACGCCGACACGGTCTTCCAGCTCGCGTCGGTGTCCAAGCCGATCGGCGCGACCGTCATCGCGCAGGAGGTCGGCCGGGGCACGGTCACCTGGGACACCCCGATCGTCACCCACCTGCCCGACTTCGCACTGGCCGATCCGTACGTCACCGCGAACGTGACCGTCGCCGACATGTATTCGCACCGGTCGGGTTTACCCGACCATGCCGGAGACCTGCTGGAGGACCTGGGATACGACCGCGCATCGGTGCTGTCCAGGCTGAAATACGAACCCCTCAACCCGTTCCGGGCGATCTACAACTACACCAACTTCGGCATCACGGCCGGGGCCGAGTCCGTCGCCAGGGCCGCCGGGGTCGATTGGGAAACCCTGTCCCAGCGCGACATCTACGGACCGCTGGGCATGACGAACACGAGCTCCACCTTCGCCGACTTCCAGGCCAACCCGAACCATGCGGCGGGCCATGTGCTGGTGGACGGGGAGTACGAGGCCAAGTACCTGCGTGAGCCGGACGCGGAGTCCCCCGCCGGCGGGGTCAGCTCGTCGGTGACCGACGTGGCCGTCTGGTTGGCGATGGTGCTGAACGAGGGCAGGGCCGCGGACGGCGCCCAGCTCGTCGACCCGGCCGCTTTGAACGCAGCGCTGACCCCGCACATGCGCGCGGTGGAGGGCAGCGCGATTCCGTCGACAATTCTCGATCGGGCCGGCTTCTACGGCTACGGCTTCAACGTCGGCAACGACGCCGCCGGCCGCGTCCGGATCGGCCACTCGGGGGCATTCGGGCTGGGCGCCGGCACCACCTTCCTCGGCATCCCCGACCTGGATCTGGGCATCGTCGTGCTGACCAACGCCGCTCCCATCGGCGCGGCCGAGGCACTCTCCCAGGAGTTCGCCGACATCGCCGAGTTCGGCAGCATCCAGCACGACTGGCGCCCCCTGTATGCGGCCGCCTTCGCGCCGGGGAGCGCACCGGCCGTGTCCCTGGTCGGTCAGACCCCGCCGGCGAACCCCGCCCCGGCGTCGCCGAACTCCGCCTATGTCGGCACCTATCAGAACGACTACGTCGGGCCGGCCACCATCAGCGAGGCCGGTGCCGGACTGGTCCTGGCCCTTGGACCGCAGGGCCAGCAGTTCCCCCTCACCCACTGGGACGGTCAGGTCTTCACGATGGTGCCCACCGGCGAGAACGCACCGGACGGCAGCATCTCCGCGGTCACCTTCGACGTCACCGGGGACACCGCATCGGCCATGACGATCGAGTTCTACGACAAGGAGGGCCTGGGCGTCTTCCGCCGCTGATCGCCCGCC
>DATDBV010000331.1:0-6648 GCA_036524715.1 Nakamurella sp.
CGCCCAGTACATCGCCGCCCAGGCGTTCAACTCCGGTGGTCTGGGCATCATCCACTCCACCTCGCACGCCATCAGCGCGTTCTACGACACCCATCACGGGCTGAACAACGCGATCGCCCTGCCGCGGGTGTGGGCGTTCAACCTGCCCACCCACTACAAGCGCTTCGGCGAGATCGCCGCGGCCATGGGCGTGGACACCTACGGCATGACCGACGTGCAGGCCGCGGAGGCCGCGCTGGCCGCCGGCATCCGGCTGCTTCGTGACGTCGGCATCCCGGAGAAGTTCGTCGACGTCAAGCAGGACACCTACTCCAAGAACCGGTTGGGTCAGGGCCCGACCGAGTACTACAAGAACGCCCCGGTGATCAAGGGCGACAAGGACGATGTGGACCGCATCACCCGTCACATCCTGGGTGATGCCTGCACGCCGGGCAACGCCAAGGAGTGCACGTTCGAGACCGTGCGTCCGGTCGTCGAGCACTGCATGAACGGCGACCTGGACGACCTGCTCAGCTAGATCGTTCTGTATCACCCCGATGCCCGCGTGGCCCGGTCCTGACGCCCAGGACCGGGCCGCCGCGCAGAAACCGAGGAGTCCCACGTGAGCAGTTTCGCCAACGTCGACGAAGTCAGCGCCGCGCTGGCGGAGCACGGGTATATCCCCGATCGGCGGGTCGCCACCACGGTCTTCCTGATGGTGCAGCTGGATCGCCCCGCCCTGATCGAGGGTCCGGCCGGCGTCGGCAAGACCGAGCTGGCCAAGGCGATCAGCCTGATCACCGGACGCCGGCTGGTCCGCCTGCAGTGCTACGAGGGTCAGGACGAGACCAAGGCGCTGTACGACTGGGATTACGGCAAGCAACTGCTCTACACCCAGCTGCTCCGCGACAAGATCGGCGAGATCGTGGCCGAGGCCAACGATCTCGAGACCGCCGTTGAGCTGCTTGCCAAGCACGACTCGGTGTTCTTCTCCGAGCGCTTCCTCTCGCCGCGGCCGCTGTTCGATGCCATCCACGGCGACGAGCCGGCCGTCCTGCTGATCGACGAGATCGACCGGTCCGACGAGGCCCTGGAGGCGGTGCTGCTGGAGACCCTGGGCGAATTCCAGATCTCCATCCCCGAGATCGGCCGGTTCACCTCGCACACGCACCCGATCGTCCTGCTCACCTCCAACAACACCCGTGACCTGTCGGCCGCCCTCAAACGGCGCTGCCTGCACCTGTTCCTGGACTACCCGGACGCCGATCGGGAATTGGAGATCCTGCGCAGCAAGGAGACCGGCCTGTCCGACGCGCTGGCCGCGCAGTTGGTCCAGGTCGTCCGTGGCCTGCGCGAGCTGGAACTGCGCAAGGCCCCCAGCATCTCGGAGACGATCGACTGGGCGCGCACGCTGGCCGTGCTCGGGGCGCAGGAACTGGACGCCGCCGTGCTGGCCGACACCGTCTCGGTCGTGGTCAAGTACGAGCGGGACCACATCCGCGCAGTCAAGGCGCTGCCCAAACTGGTCGACCCGAACGCCGTCGTGCCGGACCATCGGCCCGACCATTCGCACGGACACCACCATTCGCATGGCGGTCACTCGCACAGCCACGACGACGGCGATCACGAGCACAGCCAGGAGGACGGTCACTCCCACAGCCACTCCGACGAGGTGGGCGCCACCCGACGCGCCGAGATGGACAAGCCCGGCCGGCACGGGCCCGGCCACTACGGCACCCCGCCGTACGCGGCGGGCAGCGAGGACCTGGTGCCCGAACCATTGCCGGCCAACACGGTCGCCGCCGATCGGGGCAAGCGGTCGTTCGCCGCGAGCCTGGGTCGTCGCCGGGCGATCTAGGCCCGGCCATGCAGGAGACCATCCACCGGTTCACGCGCTTCCTCCGGTTGGCCGGCATGCGGGTGTCGGTCGCCGAGGTGGTCGACGCGGTCGCCGCCACGGCGCAGCCGGGGGTGCTGGCCGACCGGCAGACCCTGCACGAGGCGCTGCTGGTCACCCTGGTCAAGGACCGGCGGGACCGGGACACCTTCGACACCGTCTTCGACGCCTTCTTCTCCCTGCAGCCGGTGTGGACCACGGCCGCCGACGAGCATTCGCACGCCCACGACGACCTCGTCGACGACGGCGAGCTGAAGACGTTCACGCTGACCGAGGAGCCCTCGCAGACACCGGGATTCGGGCACAGCCACGAAAAACCCAAGGACATCCGGGACTACTTCGACTCCAAGGACATGGCCAAGCAGTACAACCTGCACCAGGAGGCGAACAAGGTCGACCTGGCCGCGTTGAGCGACGAGATGGTCCTGTCGGCCGACCGGCCCACGACCGACTCGGCCGCGCCCCGGGTGCAGATCGAGACCAGCCACCTGCACGGCGCGACGATGCCGCACGAGCTGACCACGGCCACCGGCGCGAAGCTGGACACCAACCTGTCCATCGCCGAGGAAGCGGCCCTGATGGACTGGTTGTCCGCCGGCGAGGACCCCGACCTGCCGCCCGAGGTGCTGACCCGGCTGCGCACCCAGATCGCCGGCATCCTGGAGAAGCTGCCGGAGATGCTGCGCAAATACCTGGCCGCCTTCGCCGCGCTGCGCGAGCAGGCGGTCGAGACCGCCGAGCCGGCCAGACAGGCTGCGGTACAGTCAATCTCGGAAGCCGACCGGCTGCGGCTGGAGGAGACGCTGCGCGAGCTGGTCCGCTCGATGAGCGGCGCACTGACCCATCGCCGGCGGCCCGGCGCGCGGGGACGGATCGATTCGGCCCGCACCATGCACCAGAGCATGCGGTACGACGGCATCCCGTTCCGGCCGGTGTCGGTGGTGCGGGCGGAGGACCGGCCGCGGCTGCTGATCCTGGCCGACGTGAGCCTGTCGGTGCGGGCCAGCACCCGGTTCACCCTGCAGCTGGTGCACGGCTTGCAACGGCTGGTGCCGCGGGTGCGGACGTTCGCGTTCGTCGACGACGTCGCCGAGGTCACCGACGTGTTCGCCGACCACGGCGTCGAGGAGGCCCTCGGCCTGATCATGGGCGGCGACATCCTCGACGTGGACGCCAATTCCGACTACGGCCAGGCCCTGGTCAACTTCCTGGAGCAGTACGGCAGCGAGATCAACCGCCGGACAACGGTGCTCATCCTCGGCGACGGTCGCGGCAACGGGCAGGACCCGCACCCCGAGGCGCTGGAGGAACTGTCCCGCCGCGCCCGCGAGGTGATCTGGCTGGCTCCCGAGGCGCGGTACTCCTGGGTGCTGGCCGGCTCCG
This sequence comes from Nakamurella sp., assembly GCA_036524715.1. GTDB lineage: Bacteria > Actinomycetota > Actinomycetes > Mycobacteriales > Nakamurellaceae > Nakamurella. The sequence goes on from DATDBV010000331.1 coordinate 3,260, forward strand.
ACATGCCGCTGTACGAATCCTTGTGCAGCCGGGTCGAGGTCGTCCCCGACCTGGCGTCGCTGGATCGGGTGGCGCAGAAGTTCGCATCGAGGAACCCATCGAAGACTCAAGGAGGCGTCCATGCATATTCCTGACGGCTTCATCGACGCACCGACCGCACTCGTCGGGGGTGTGGTCGCGGCGGGGCTGCTCGTCGTCTCGGTTCGGAAGGCGACGGGCAGCCTGGACGACCGGCAGGTGCCGCTGGCCGGCCTGGTCGCGGCGTTCATCTTCGCCATGCAGATGCTGAACTTCCCGGTCGCCGGCGGCACCAGCGGGCACCTCCTGGGTGGATGCCTGGCCGCCGTGCTGGTCGGACCGTGGGTGGGCAGCCTGGCGATGTCGGTGGTGTTCATCGTGCAGGCGCTGGTGTTCGCCGACGGCGGGCTCACCGCCTTGGGGCTCAACATCATCCTGATGGGCTACACCACCTGCTTCGTCGGCTACGGAATCTTCTGGTTGCTCCGAAAGGTCCTGCCGCGCAACCGAACCGGTGCAACAGTTGCATCCGGGATGGCCGCCTGGTGGGGCGTGGTGGCGGCCTCGGTGGTGTTCACCGGCTACTACGCGATCGGCGGCACCGGTGGCGCCCCGGTGGGCACCGTCGCGGTGGCCGTGATCGGGGTGCACATGCTGATCGGCATCGGCGAGGCGATGATCACCGGGCTGACTGTCGGTGCGGTGATGGCCAGCCGGCCCGACCTGGTCTACGGCGCCGGGGACCTGCGCCCGGCACTGGTCACCGGTGCACTCGTGGGCAGGACATCATGACGCGCCGACCCGTCACGCTGTTCGTGGTGCTCGGCGTCGGGGTGGCGCTGGCGCTGGCGTTCTTCGTCAGCCCGCTGGCCAGCTCCGAGCCCGACGGCCTGGAACGGGTCGCCATCGACCAGGGTTTCGAGGGGCAGGCGACCGAACACGCGATGGCGAACGCGCCTCTGGCCGACTACGGGGTGACCGGGGTGCACAACTCCTGGCTGTCCACCGGGCTGTCCGGGGTGATCGGGGTCGTGCTGTGCTTCGCCCTGGCCGGGGCGGTCGTGCTGGCCATCCGGTGGACGCGCCGTCGCAGCGCGGCCGCCTGATGGGTACCGCCCCTGGCCACAACCATGTCTTCTTCGTGCACGCCGATTCCGGCGTGCACCGGCTCGCGCCGGAGTGCAAGCTCGTCGCCACCGTGCTGTTCGTTTTCGCGGTGGTGGCCACCCCGCGGGAGGCGGTGTGGGCGTTCGCGTTGGACGCGGCGATCCTGGTCGCCGTCGCGATCGTCGCCCGGGTGCCGCTGGGCAAGCTGGCCCGTCGCATGGTGATCGAGGTGCCGTTCCTGGCGTTCGCGGTGTTCCTGCCGTTGGTCGGCCACGGCCCGTACGTCGAGGTCGGGTTCCTGACCCTGTCCGAGCCCGGGCTGTGGGGTGCCTGGAACATCGTCGTCAAGGGCACTCTCGGGGTGGCCGCCACCTCGCTGCTCACCGCCACCACCACGGTGCCGGAGTTGCTGCGGGCCCTGGAGCGGTTGCGCGTGCCGCGGCCGGTCGTGGGGATCGCCGGCTTCATGGTCCGTTACGGCGAGGTGCTGACCGACGACCTGCGGCGGATGCGGATCGCCCGGCAGTCCCGCGGCGACGACCCGCGGTGGATCTGGCAGGCGCTGGGGATCGCCCGGACGGCGGGGACGCTGTTCGTGCGGTCGTACGAACGGGGCGAGCGCGTCTACATCGCGATGCTGGCGCGCGGGTACGGCTTCGGCCCCGAAACGTCGGACACCGGAGCGGCACCCGCCCCTCGGGCGTGGGTCACCGCGTTGACCGCACCGGTCGCGGCCGGCGTCATCTGCGTCGCCGCGGTCAGGGCAGCGGTATGACGGGGCTGCTCGAGGTGCGTGACCTGGCGTTCGCCTACCCGGACGGGCGGCAGGTGCTGTTCGGGGTGAACCTGACCGTGCGGCCGGGGGAGCGGGTGGCGATCCTGGGCCCGAACGGGGCGGGCAAGACCACCCTCGTGCTGCACCTGAACGGAACCCTGCTGGCCGGATCCGGGTCGGTCCGGGTCGACGGGATCACCGCGGCGAAGATGTCCCTGCGGGAGATCCGCCGACGGGTCGGGGTCGTCTTTCAGGACCCGGACGACCAGCTGTTCTCGCCGACCGTGCGCGACGACGTCGCCTTCGGCCCCCGCAATCTCGGCCACCGGGGGCACGAGTTGGACCACAAGGTCCACCACGCGCTGGACGCGGTCGGCATGGCGGAGTTCGCCAACCGGGCGCCGCACCACCTGAGCTTCGGACAACGCCGCCGGGTCGCGGCGTCCACGGTGCTGTCGATGGCCCCCACGGTCCTGGTGCTGGACGAGCCGTCGTCGAACCTGGATCCGATGTCCCGCCGCGAGTTCGCCGACATCGTGCTGTCACTCGGGTTGACCACGGTGATGGTCACCCACGACCTGCTGTACGCGCTGCAGTTGTGCCCGCGTTCGGTGATCATGAACAATGGTCGGATCGTCGCCGACGGCCCGACCCGCGACATCCTGGCCGATGAGGCACTTCTCGCCGCGAACCGGCTGGAACTGCCGGTCGGCTGCGCCCTACCGGCCTGAATCCCCGACTCTCGCCGGGCCGGGACCGGCGGTCGCGGAACATCTGGGTGTGCCTGGCGACACGTTGTTCCGCAAGCCTTGTTGGCAGCGCGTGCTCGGCGGGGTTTTGAGCTGCTGCGGAACATCCGGGCGCGCTCAGCGACCCATTGTTCCGCGAGTCGCGTGCGGGCGCCTCCGTTTGCCGGGGTACATGGTGGTCGCGGAACATCGGGGCGTGCTTGGCGACGCGTTGTTCCGCGAGTCGCGTGCGGGCGCCTCCGTTTGCCGGGGCGCACGGCGCTCGCGGAACATCGGGGCGCGCCAGGGGACACGTTGTTCCGCAAGCCTTGTTGACAGCGCGTGCTCGGCGGGGGATTCGAGCTTGCTGCGGAACATCCGGGCGCAGTCAGCGACTAATTGTTCCGCAAAGTCGCGTGCGGGCGCCTCCATTTGCCGGTGCGGACGGTGGTCGCGGAACATCGGGGCGCGCCTGGCGACGCGTTGTTCCGCGAGTCGCGTGCGGGCGCCTCCATTTGCCGGGGCACACGGCGGTCGCGGAACATCGGGTCGTGCTGCGCGCCTCGATGTTCCGCACGTGCGCCGAACCGGCCGCACCCGATCGGCGCGGCGAGCGGGACGTCAGCGCTGCCAGGGGGCGATGACCGGCAGCTCCCGGCCGTCCACCGCCGGCGCCGGGCGCCCGTCCCGCGCGACGTACCGCAGGCGCGGGCCGCGCTCGGCGATCGATTCCACCGCCCGCACCAGTCGCTGCACGTGCT
>DATDBV010000332.1:0-2130 GCA_036524715.1 Nakamurella sp.
GGCGCCGTGGGGTTCGAGTTCGGTGATGGTGACCCGCAGGTGGTTGCGGGGGCTGCCGGACGGTTCGGTGAGGTGGACGGCGACCGCTGAGGGTTGAAACACGGCCACGGCGGGTTCGCCGGGTGCGCAGGTCGGATCCAGGATGCCGCTGATCCGGGTGCCGTCCGGGCTGAGCAGGTGGTGGCCGTCGTTGGTCCCGGAGATCAGGTTGATGCCGGCGATGCGGGCGGTGAACGGCGAGCGGGGCTGCGCCAGCACGGTGCGGGTGGGGCCGTCCTCGACGACGCGGCCCGCCTCGACGACGACCACTCGATCGGCGAGGGTGAGCGCGTCAATCAGGTCGTGGGTGACCAGCAGCGCGGTCCGCCTGGTGTCACGCAGGACCCGGCGCAGCAGGTGCCGCAGCGCCGGGGCGACCGCGACGTCCAGGGCGGCCATCGGCTCGTCCAGCAGCAGCAGGGCGGGGTCGGCCGCCAGCGCCCGGGCGATCGCGACGCGCTGCGCCTGGCCGCCCGACAGCTGCGAGGGTTTGCGGTCGGCGAACTGGGCGGCGTCCACGGCGGCCAGCCACGTGTCGGCGGCGCCCCGCGCGTCCCGCCGGGACAGGCCCCGGCTGCGGGGGCCGAAGGCGACGTTGGCCGCCGCGGTCAGGTGCGGGAACAGCAGCGCCTGCTGGGCCAGCAGCACCACCTTGCGGCGGTGCGGCGGCACCCAGACCCCGGCGGCCGTGTCGACGAGCACCTGCCCGTCCAGGGTGATCCGGCCGTTGTCCGGGTGCAGCAGCCCGGACAGCAGGGAGAGCAGGGTGGACTTGCCGGCGCCGTTCGCGCCGAGGACGGCGACCACCTGACCCGGTTCGACCCGCAACCGCAGGTCGGTGCCCCGTTCGGCGATCGTCGCGGTCAGGTCGACCGCACCGACCAGGGCGGGCGGCTTGCCGGCGGTCATGTTGCCGCCTTTCCTGGCAGCCTCGCAGACTCGGCCACCCGGACGCGGCGCCCGCAGCTGTGTCGATGATTCGCTCGCTGACGCTCACTCATAGGGCGCTCTCGCCGCCGCGGCCGCGGGTGGCCAGCACGATCAGCACGGCCACGACGACCAGGACCAGGGACAGCGCGACGGCGGCGTCGGCGTCGGTCTCCCGTTGCAGGTAGATCTCCAGCGGCAGGGTGCGGGTGACCCCCTGCAGACTGCCGGCGAACGTCAGGGTCGCGCCGAATTCGCCCAACGACCGGGCGAAGGCCAGCACCGCGCCGGAGAACAGCCCGGGTAGCACCAGCGGGATGGTGACCCGTCGCAGCACGGTCGTCGGGTTGGCGCCGAGGGTGGCGGCGACGGCCTCGTACCGGCGGCCGGCCGTACGCAGCGACCCCTCCAGGCTGAGCACGAGAAACGGCAGGGCGACGAAGGTCTGGGCGATCACCACGGCGGTGGTGGTGAACGCGATGCGAATGCCGAAGGCCTCCAGGTAGCTGCCGATCAGGCCCAGCCGGCCGTAGGTGTAGATCAGGGCGATGCCGCCGACCACGGGCGGCAGCACCAGGGGCAGCAGCACCAGGGACCGGGCCAGTCGCATCCCGGGGAAATGGGAGCGGGCCAGCACCAGCGCCATCGGGGTGCCCAACAGCAGGCACAGGACGGTGCTGGCGGTGGAGGTTTTCAGGCTCAGCCAGAGGGCGTCGATCGACGGGTCGGAGGTGATCAGAGTCCAGAACTGGGACCACTGGACCCGGGCCAGCATCGCGATCAGCGGAAGCACGATGAAGATGCCGCCGATCGCGGCCGGCACGAACACCCAGCCGGGCAGGCCGGACCCGGTTCCCGCCCGCCGCCGCTCGCGGACGGGAACCGGTGATCCGGTGGTCATCCGCCGATCACGGGGCCGGTTCGAAGCCGGCGTCCTGGAGGATCTGCTGACCCTCGGGACCCGTTACCAACTCGATGAACTCGGCGGCCAGTTCCGGCTGGGCTGCGTCCTTCACGGTGGCGATCGGGTAGACGTTGACGACGGCGGCGGCCTCGGGGAAGGGCACCTCGGTGATCTTGTCGCCGGCGCCCTTGGCGTCGGTGACGTAGACCAGGCCGGCGTCGGCCTGCCCGGTCTGCACCTTGTTCAGCACATCGGTGACC
>DATDBV010000333.1:0-3842 GCA_036524715.1 Nakamurella sp.
GCCAAACGCCTACTTTGGACGGGCGCGCCCTGACGTTGCGCTGATCGAAAACCCATTTCCGGCGCCGTTTTGTCCGGTTTGATGGGTCTTGGATCAGCGCAACCCCGCTGGGCTCGGCCGGCAACGACGAACCCCGCCCGCCCGATCAGGTTCACCCTGAGGGGCCGGGCCCGCCGGGGCCGGCCCGCCGTTCAGTCGAAAACGAGTCGACCCGATATGTCCCATATGTTACTTTACTGTTCGGCTCGTTTTCAACCTGACGGGACGGACCCGCCAGGGGCCGGCCCGCCGTTCGAAAACCCATTTTCGACGCCGTTTGTCCGTTTCAGTGGGTCCTGGATCAGCGCAACCCCGCCAGCACCCCGCCGCCAACGACGAACCCGCCGCACGGCCAGGCTGACCCTGAGGTGACGGCGCCGCCGGGGCCAGCCCGTCGTTCAGTCGAACCCTCGGGAGTCCGAAACATCCCGGAACGTCCGCTTCGGCCGCCGGTGATCTGCCGCTGCGCTGATCAACGCGGCGAAACCGCGCCCGAATTGCCGGTTTCGGCGCCGAGTTGATCAGCCCGGTCCTGGCAAGCCGCACGCGGTTCACTCGACCCGGACGCCCGGACGGAGATGATGCCGACCGTCAATGCGCCGGGGGTCCATCCGCCTTCCCGGGTTCCCCCACCACCCCGGACTCCCCCGGCTCCGCCGCCTTCCTGGACTCCCCCGGCTCCCCGGGGGCGACGGCATTGCCGGAATGGCCGGCGGACTTGCGGCCGATCGGCAGCAGGTGCAGCACGGTGACGACCACGGCGCCGACGATCAGGCCCAGCACGGCCGAGAAGAACGTGTTGGTGATCCACCCGAGTGCCGGGCCCAGCCCGCCGGTGGCGTCGTGCACGGCCACCTCGAGGTGGTGCACCCACTCGTACGGCGCGTGCAGGCCGAGCTCGTCCATGCCCACCAACAGGATGTGGCCGCCGACCCACAGCATTGCTACCACACCGACCCACGACAGGGTGCCCAGCACGATGGGCATCGCCCGCACCAGCCCCCGCCCGAAGGCCGCCGACGCCCGGCCCGGCCGCTGGGCCAGCGCCAGGCCTGCGTCGTCCATCTTGACGATCAGCCCGACCACGCCGTAGACCAACGCCGTGATCAGCACGGCCACGATCGCCAGGATGATGGTTCGGTTCAGCAGGCCCTCGCCGGCCACCTCGTTGAGGGCGATCACCATGATCTCGGCGGACAGGATGAAGTCGGTGCGGATCGCTCCCGACACCACCCGCTTCTCGTGCGCGGCCGGGTCCGCCTCGGCCGCGCCGGCCTCCGCCGCGTCCTCGGCGTGCCCGGAGAACTTCTCCCACAGCTTCTCGGCGCCCTCGTAACACAGGTACGTCCCGCCGACCATGAGGATCGGGGTCAGCAGGAACGGCGCGAACTGACTCAGGAGCAGGGCGACCGGCAGGATGATCAACAACTTGTTGCGCAACGACCCCTTGGCGATCCGCCAGATGATCGACAGCTCGCGCTCGGGTTTGAGGCCCTGCACGTAGCGCGGGGTGACCGCCGCGTCATCGACCACCACCCCGGCCGCCTTCGCACTGGCCCGGCCCGTTGCACCGGCGATGTCGTCGAGCGACGACGCCGTCAGCTTCACCAGCGCCGCGACGTCGTCCAGCAGCGCGAACAGTCCGCTCATGATCCCTATCCTTGCAGCCGTCGTGGCAGCTCCGGCTCGAACTGGGCCGCCTGGTGGCGGATCATCCCAAAGCATGTGCGCCCGACGCTCCGGACGGGCCCAACCGGCGCGGGGAAGATCCGGCCGCCTGGGACGACTCAAGTTTCCCCAGGCATGTGTTGCGCCACGCCGAGCCGGCCGAGACGACAAGGGCCCGCCGCGCGAACGCGACGGGCCCCTTCTCGAGCGAGCCACCCGGGACCGGTGAGATCCCGGATCAGCTCACTTGAGGATCTTGGTCACCGAACCTGCACCGACGGTGCGGCCACCCTCGCGGATGGCGAACCGCAGACCCTCCTCGATGGCGACCGGCTGGATCAGCGTGACGGTCATCTCGGTGGTGTCGCCCGGCATGACCATCTCGGTGCCCTCGGGGAGGTTCACCACACCGGTCACGTCGGTGGTGCGGAAGAAGAACTGCGGGCGGTAGTTGTTGAAGAACGGCGTGTGCCGGCCGCCCTCGTCCTTGCCCAGGATGTAGACCTGCGCCTCGAACTCGGTGTGCGGGGTGATCGAACCCGGCTTGACGACGACCTGGCCGCGCTCGACCTCGTCCCGCTTGATGCCGCGCAGCAGCAGCCCGGCGTTGTCGCCGGCCTGGGCCGAGTCGAGCAGCTTGCGGAACATCTCGATGCCGGTGACGGTCGTCTGGAACGACTTCGGCTTGATGCCGACGATCTCGACGGTGGCGTTCACGCCAATCGTCCCGCGGTCGACCTTGCCGGTCACCACGGTGCCGCGACCGGTGATGGTGAAGACGTCCTCGATCGGCATCAGGAACGGCTTGTCGGTGTCGCGGACAGGATCCGGGATCGACTCGTCGACCGCGTCCATCAGATCCTCGACCGTCTTGACCCAGGCCGGATCACCCTCCAGGGCCTTGAGACCGGAGGTGCGGATGACCGGGGCGTCCTCGTCGAACTCCTGGGCCGCGAGCAGCTCGCGCACCTCGAGCTCGACGAGCTCCAGGATCTCCTCGTCGTCGACCATGTCGGCCTTGTTCAGGGCGACCAGGATGTAGGGCACACCGACCTGACGGGCCAGCAGTACGTGCTCCTTGGTCTGCGGCATCGGTCCGTCGGTCGCCGCCACCACGAGAATGGCGCCGTCCATCTGGGCCGCACCGGTGATCATGTTCTTGATGTAGTCGGCGTGACCGGGAGCATCGACGTGGGCGTAGTGCCGCTTGTCGGTCTGGTACTCCACGTGCGCGATGTTGATGGTGATGCCGCGCTGACGCTCTTCCGGAGCCTTGTCGATCTGATCGAAGGCGGAGACCTCGTTCAGGGTCGGGAACTTGTCGTGCAGCACCTTGGTGATCGCCGCGGTCAGCGTCGTCTTGCCATGGTCGACGTGACCGATGGTGCCGATGTTGACGTGCGGCTTGCTCCGGTCGAACTTCGCCTTCGCCACTGCTGTCCTCCTCAGGACTGTTTCGTTGCGCCTCGCGACTTCTGCCTTGTTCGGGACAGGTGAGTTCGTCAGGCGGACTGGTTGGATCTGGACCGAACCTGCTGGTCCGGACCCGTGATGGTGGCACCCGCTGAGGGGGTCACCATCCCGACTGTGCAGGGTAGGATGGCCGCGCGGTGGGGCCAATCCGTATCCTGGCTATGTAGTTGTGGTGGCGTTAGCGCGCAGACTCACTCGCCTGTCGCCTTCGCGATGATTTCCTTCGCCACGTTGCTCGGTACCTCGGCGTACCGATCGAACACCATCGAGTAGGACGCCCGGCCCTGGGTCCGCGAGCGCAGGTCGCCGACGTACCCGAACATCTCCGACAGCGGCACCAGCGCGGTGACCACCCGGGCACCGGAACGCTCGGTCATCGACTGGATCTGCCCGCGCCGTGAGTTCAGGTCGCCGATCACGTCGCCCATGTTCTCCTCGGGCGTGACGACCTCGACGCTCATCAGCGGCTCGAGCAGCACCGGCTTGGCCATCCGTGCGGCCTCCTTCGTCGCGATGGAACCCGCGATCTTGAAGGCCATTTCCGACGAGTCGACCTCGTGGTAGGCGCCGTCGACCAGGGTCAGCTTCACCCCGAGGACCGGGTAACCGGCCAGCACGCCGTACTGCAGCGCGTCCTGGGCGCCGGCGTCCACCGACGGGAT
>DATDBV010000334.1:0-13226 GCA_036524715.1 Nakamurella sp.
GTCGCTGGTCGGTGACCTGGTGTTCGTCGGGATGGTGGGCATCATCGACCCGCTACGCCCCGAGGCCACCGACGCGGTGCGGATCGCGCTGCGCGCCGGTATCGATGTGCGGATGATCACCGGGGATCACGCGGTGACCGCTCAGGCCATCGGCGAATCCCTCGGGCTGGGACCAGGCGCAATCAGTGGGGCCGAGTTGCAGCGCCTGTCCGACGAGGAACTGACCCAACGGTTGCCAGGGCTGCACGTGTTCGGGCGGGTCGCCCCGGAGGACAAGTTGCGGTTGGCGCAGGTCATGCAACGGCAGGGGCTGATCGTGGCGATGACCGGTGACGCGGTCAACGACGCCGCCGCGCTCAAGCAGGCCGACATCGGGGTCGCCATGGGCAGCGGCAGCGAGGTCACCAAGCAGGCCGCGCGGATGATCCTGACCGACGACAACTTCGGCACCCTGGTGCACGCCGTCGAACTCGGCCGCACCGTCTACGGCAAGATCGTCGCGTATGTGCGGTTCCAGATGAGTCAATTGCTGTCGCTGGTGTTCCTGTTCCTGGCCGCGACCGCGTTCGACATCAACGACGGGGTTGCGCTGACTCCGCTGATGGTGTTGTCGGTGTGCTTCATGATCGTGGTCTTCGCGGTGATCGTGATCGCCGTCGACCCGCCCGACCCGGACGTGATGAGCAGGCCGCCCCGCGACCCGAAGGTGCCGATCAGCAACCGGCCGGCCGTGCTGCGATGGATCGGGTACGGCGGCGTCCGGTTCCTGACCGCGTTCGTCCCGCTGGTGGCCGGACCCGACCCGCTGAGCATCGACCGGCCGAGCGCGTCGATGACGATGGCGTTCGTGGTGATGTGCCTGAGCACCGCGTTCAGCGCTTTGGTGCTGCGCCGCGACCCGACCTCGGGGCTGGTGGCGCCGATGCTCAAGGCGCTGGCGATTCTGTCCATCCCGGTCGTGCTGACTGTGCTGTCCACCGAACTGCCGTTCGCGCAGGCAGGGTTGCTCACCCAGCCGTTGACGGGCCAACAGTGGCTGGCCTGCCTCGGGTTGGCTCTGGTCACTCCGGTGCTGGTCGAGGGCGAGAAGTGGATTCGCCGACACCGCGGCCGTCGGGCTCCCACCCGATTGGACGTCTCGACCGCCGTCAGCCCTGCGCGGGCGGCCACGACGTCGACGACCTGATTCCACGGAACCGGAGCTGCGGCGGCTGGTGGCCCCAGTGGTTGACCTCATTCACACCCCAGGAAGCCCGTGCTTGAATGACCGTCCTGACACCCGGGCGTCGACTGGTTCACGCATCGCGGGGGGGTGGCGTGATCACCCGGGCGGGTGCAGGGTGTAATCGAGCACCGACGACAGGTCCTCGAACGGCAGGAAGGCTGACCATGGCGGAGCAGGACGTTGGTCCCATCGACTTTCTTGCGTTGGAGTTTCCGAAGGCCAAGATCACCGGCGAGGGGATGGCAGCCCTGCTCGATCTCGTCGAACGCGGGATCATCCGAATCCTCGATCTTCGGTTCGCCATTCGCAACGAGGACGGCTCGATCACGGCAGTGGCACTGGCGGACTTGGATCACGACGGTAGGCTCGACCTGGCCGTGTTCGAGGGCGCCCAGTCCGGTTTGCTCGACGACGACGACCTGTCGGAAGCGGCCAACCTCGTCGCGCCGGGGACTGCGGTAGGCCTCTTGGTCTACGAGAACACCTGGGCCGGACCATTCGTCACCGCAATGCGAAACGCCGGGGCCGAGGTGATGGCCACCGGTCGGATCCCCGCCGACGCCGTCATCGCGGCGTTGGACAACCTTGAGTCGACAATCGCCTGACGACCCGAAATAGAATGTCGACCCGACAACGAGAGGACGGGAACCATGGGACTCATCCGTGGAATAGCGAGGACCGCCGCCATCGCCGGCACGGCGACAGCCGTGTCCAACCGCGTGTCACGGCGCCAAGCTGGTCGGTGGGCCGCGAAGGACCAGAAGGCCGACGAGGAGCAACAGGCCCAGTATGCCCAGCAGCAGCAGTACGCCCAACCGCAGCCGCAGTACGCCCAACCGCAACCGCAGTACGCCCAGCCGCAATATGCCCAGCCCCAGTACGCCCAACCGCAGTACGCCCAACCGCCCGCCGCGCCGTCGACGGACGACATGCTCGAGCAATTGCAGAAGCTCGGCGAACTGAAAACGGCCGGGGTGCTGACCGAGGCCGAGTTTCAGGCGCAGAAGGCGAAAATCCTCGCAGGTTGATCGGTGCCGCTCACACGGCCTCCCAGAGAAGCCTGCGATTCACGGCCGGCACGTTCTCCGCGGCTCACCCGGGCCCAATGCCACGTAGCTACGTTAAGTTGATCTTGCTGTTTGTGCTGTCATGGACTCGGCCGGCGCGCCGGCCACCGCTTCGCGCCGGGAATGCGCACGACGCGCCGGCTCCTTGCCGGCGCGAAGCGACCAAATCTGGCGCGAAGCGCGAGCCGAACGCGCCGGTCATCGAACCGGTAGCATTCGCATGAAGTACGTCGGCTCGGCCGGGAAATCACAGTTGATCCACGCACCGGCGCGGGCGTCACATTCGAACAGGAACGGGAGGAACTCATGTCCGTTCTCGGCGCATCCCTCGACGCAGGCCTCGTCCGTGCCGGCTTGACGAACGACCTAACTCACCAATCCACGACCACCGCACAACACCGACATCCCGGTCGTCGACGTCGGTCCCCCGGCCAGGTCGGTATGCGCTCGCTGGGTGCCGCAGCGATTCTGTCGTTGCTGGCGACGGTCGTTGCCGGATGCGCTTCCGGCGCAACGACCACCTCATCACCATCGCCCTCCGCCGCGACATCGTCCATAACGGCGACATCGGGATCGACCAGCTACCCGGCCGGCAAGGAGGACATCTGCCAGGCCCGCGACCAGCTCAGGACCTCGATCAACCAACTGACCGACACACAACTGGTGGCCCAAGGCACCAATGCGATCAAGGCCGGTGTCGAGCAGGTCCAGACAGATTTCGATGCCGTCAAGGCGGCGGCGAAGGATGACTACCAGGCACCGGTGACCGCTTTGCAATCGGCCTTACAACAGCTGCAGACGGCGGTGGGCAACCTGGGCAGCGGGGACGCAACCGCGAACCTGCGAGCCGTGGGCGCGGCAATCACCACAACCGGGGCAGCGTCCGAGAACCTGTTCACCCAACTCAAGACCGCCTGCGGATCTTGAACCGAGAACCAGTGGGCCGCAAGAGTCTCGACGATGAGGTGAGGGTGTTGAGGGCGGCCTTCGGTGTTGATCCGCAGGATCTCGGCCCGCTTTGAGCGTGTGATCCGCGTTGCGCCCGATCGGTGGGCGTTCACCCGCTGACGGCTCCGCCACAGTGGGCGCGTGTCGCCGCGTCTGATCCGTTTCGAATGAACCGCCCGCCAAGGGATGTCATGTGAGCCTGCGGCCATCGTCCGTTCATGTCCCGTTCAGCCGGCCGGCGAACGCTGCCTGTCGACAGGCGCGCTGCGGTCGGTCGGGGACACTCCGGGCGCCGACTCGCAGCTCTCCCGGATGACCGGAGGTCCACCATGCCCACGTCCACCCGTGTATCCGCCGAGCACCAACGGCTGGCGCAGGCCGCCGGCCGAGCGGAGGACGACCTGTTCGAAGCGAATCCCTGGTACGAGTGGGGCCCCTACCTGTCCGAGCGGGCGTGGGGCACGGTCCGGGAGGACTACAGCGACGACGGCAACGCCTGGGACTCCTTCCCGCACGAGCATGCCCGGTCCCGCGCGTTCCGGTGGAACGAGGACGGCATGGCCGGCATCTCGGACATCCGGCATGACCTGTGCCTGGCCTTGGCCCTGTGGAACGGTGCGGACCCGATCCTGAAGGAGCGGATGTTCGGGTTGACCGGTCCGCAGGGCAACCACGGCGAGGACGTCAAGGAGTACTGGTGGTACGTGGACGCGTTGCCCAGCCACGCCTGGCTGCGCTGGCGCTACCACTACCCGCAGGCCGCCTACCCGTACCGGCGGCTGGTCGAGCACCGCCGCGGCCGCGACGAACCCGAACTGGAACTGCTGGACACGGGGGTGTTCGACGAGAACCGCTACTGGTCGGTCGACGTCACCTACGCCAAGGCGGCGCCGACCGAGGTCCTGGCCCGGATCACCGTGCACAACCACGGACCGGACGAGGCGTCCCTGTCGGTGCTGCCGACCATGTGGTTCCGCAACACCTGGCGGATCACCGGCGCCCGGCCGCCGGCGCTGTCCCTGGACGGCGACGCCATCGCGGTCGAGCATCCGCGGCTGGGCGGCTACCGGCTGGACGCCGCCCCGGTCGGTGATGTCGCGCCGCGCGCGGTGTTCTGCGACAACGAGACCAACAATCCGCGCGTGTTCGGTGCGGCCCCGCTCACCGCGTTTCCCAAGGACGGCATCAACGACCACGTGGTGGCCGGCGCACCGACCGTCAACCCCGCCCGGCGGGGCACCAAGGCCGCCTGGTGGTACCGGCTCACCGTCCCGGCCGGTGGCACCGCCGAGATCCGGCTGCGGTTGCACCGACCCGACCCCGCCGGGTCACCGGCCGGGTCGAACGGCGGCCCCCGACCGCACTGGTCCATGGACCCCTTCGACGAGACGATGACGGCCCGGCAGCGCGAGGCCGACGAGTTCTACACCGCCCTCGCCCCGGCCGGCACCGACCCGGAACGGATGCGAGTGCTCCGGCAGTCCTGCGCCGGCCTGATCTGGAGCAAACAGATGTACCCATACCGGGTGAAGCGATGGCTGGACGGCGACCCCGGCCAACCATCGCCACCGCCCGGTCACCGGACCGGCCGCAACGCCGGGTGGCGGCATCTGGACTCGTTCGACGTGCTGGCCATGCCCGACCCGTGGGAGTATCCGTGGTTCGCCGCCTGGGACCTGGCGTTCCACACCATCCCGTGGGCGCATCTGGACCCGGCGTTCGCCAAGTACCAACTCCTCGTGCTGTTGCGGGAGTGGTTCCAGCACCCCAACGGGGCGTTGCCCGCCTACGAGTGGAACTTCGACGACGTCAACCCGCCGGTGCACGCCCTGGCCGCGCTTCGGGTGTTTGTCATCGACGGATCACGCGACTACCCGTTCCTGGAAAGGGTCTTCCAGAAGCTGCTGCTGAACTTCACCTGGTGGCTGAACCGGCTGGACCCGGACGGCAACAACCTGTTCGGCGGCGGATTCCTCGGCCTGGACAACATCAGCCCGATCGACCGGTCGCACCTGCCGCCCGGGATGCGGCTGGAGCAGGCCGACGGCACCGCCTGGATGGCGTACTACTCGATCGCGATGCTGACCATCGCGGTCACCCTGGCCGACCGCAACCCGGTCTACGAGGACATGGTGGTCAAGTTCGCCGAGCACGCCACCCTGATCATGGACGCGCTGGAGGCCTCCGGCTGCTACGACCCGGCGGACGGATTCTTCTACGACCTGCTCACCGACGCCGCCGGAGCCAGCAGAGCGGTGCGGGTGCAGACGCTGGTCGGGGTCATCCCGGCGCTGCCGGCGATCGCGATCAAGGCTACCGTGGCCGAACGGCTCCAGGGGCTGCGCAAACGGTTCGGTCGCCGGCTGGAGCAGCAGGGCCGCCACGAAATTCTGGACTGGCGGGTCCGCGGCGCCGGCGCGGACCGTCGGCTGCTGCTGTCCGTGGTGCCGCCGGACCGGCTGGACCGGATCCTGGGAATCCTGTTCGACGAGGACGCGTTCCTGTCCCCGCACGGGCTGCGGGCCCTGTCCAAACGGCACAGCACCCCGTACGCGGTGCCCGGGTTGCCGGACGCCACCATCGTGTACGAGCCGGCCGAATCCAGCACCCCGATGTACGGGGGCAACTCGAACTGGCGCGGACCGGTCTGGTTCCCGATCAACTATCTGATCATCCGGGAACTGTTGCAGTACGACGAGTTCCTCGGACCGGACTACACCATGGAGTATCCGACCGGGTCCGGCCGGCGGGCCAGCCTGCGGGAGATCGCCGGCGACCTGTCCGACCGGCTGATCGGCATCTGGCTGCCCGGCGCCGACGGCCGCCGCCCCGTCTACGGCGGGGTCGACAGACTGCAGACCGACCCGGCCTGGAAGGACAACCTGCTGTTCTTCGAGTACTTCCACGGCGACAACGGCGCCGGCCTCGGCGCGATGCACCAGACCGGGTGGACCGCCCTGGTCGCCGACCTGATCATCGACCCGCCCCGGTCCAGTCAACGAATCATCTTCGCCGAACAGACCGACCCGAACCGGGACAGTGGGACCCACGACGACCCCACCACCCCACCAACCACCTCCGGGTGAGGTTCACACCAGGGCCAGTGCCCGCCGCCCGCGATCCGAGATCCCGGACGGCGAGCCCGTCGCCGCGATCCTGCGCGACCGCCCCCGACTCGCCGAGGGCGGCCGGATCAGCCGGCCAGTGCCTTGGCCTTGAGCTGGTCGAACTCGGCCTGGCTGATCGTTCCGCTGTCCAGCAGGCCCTTGGCCGACGCGATCTGCTCGGCGGGGTTGCTGGCCGAGCCACCGGCCACCGACTTGATGTACTCGGATTGGGCCTGCTGCGCGGCCTTCATCTGTTCCAGCTGGCGCTCCTGCATGCCCTTGCCACGGGCGATCAGGTACACCAGCACGCCCAGCCACGGGACGATGATCACGAACAGCACCCAGAAGGTCTTCGCGACCCCGCCCAGGTCCCGGCTGCGGAAGATGTCGCCGAAGATCCAGAACAGGCACATGATCCAGGCGAAGAACAGGAAGAACTCGAGCAGGGCCAGCAGGAACGACCCGTTGTCGTTGAACATCGATCAACCTTTCGTCGGGGAACACGGTCGGGTCCATGCCAGACCTCGGTCAGCATCCGTGTTCCGCAGGCAGCATCGCATCCACCGATTCGGGTGATGGGCGCGCAACGCCGGATGCGTGCCGCTTCGTCGGATGTCCGGCCACCGGTGCCTCCACGGCTAACCTGACCGTCGTGCCGGCCGCCCCTGCGTTGCTCCTCCACGAGGAGCGCTGGTTGGGCACCCCGCGGCCGAACGACCGGTCGGTCCCGACGCTGGTGTTGCTGCACGGGTACGGGTCCAGCGAACGCGACCTGGTGATGGTGCTGCCGGCGCTGGCGATGTTCCTGCCCGAGGTGTCCGCCCGGGTGCTGGCCATCCGGGGCGGGCACCCGGTGCCCGGCCGGCGCGGTCACGGTTGGTTCCCCGGTCCGTTGATGGCGCAACCACCGCTGGCCGACATCGGTCGCACCGGCGACCAGATCGCCGATATCGTCCGCCGGTTCACGACGCGCGCGGTGCTCCTGGGTTTCTCCCAGGGGATGTGCGCGGCGATCACGGTGATGCGCCGTCATCCGGATCTGGTGCGCGGGCTGGTCGGCCTGAGCGGATACCTGTACGACGACACGCATCCCGGCGACGCGCAGCTGGCCGTGATGAGCATGTCCGGGCACGGCATTCCCGCGTTCGTCGGCTACGACCCGGCCGACCCACGGGTGCCCGCCGTCGCGATCCGTCATGCCGTCGAGTTCCTGCGGACGCACGCCGCGCTCGAGGAGCGCACCTACCCCGGTCTCGGTCACAGCCTGTCCATGCCCGAGATCAGCGACGCAGCCCGGTTCCTGCGGCGTGTGCTGCGGGCCGCATGACTTCAGCCGGAGCTGCATTCAACGCAAGTGCGGCCGACAACTCGTGGGGCGACCCTGTGTCATTCCCCTATGGGGGCTGATAGCCGGCCGTCGTCGCGGTCGACTACGAAGGGGGCGGCAGCAACACCAGGCTCGTCGCCTGGGAGCTCGCCCAGCCGCTCGCGGTGCTACGTCGATGTGGCGGATGCACGGAGTCGACCTGCCGTCCGTCGTCGAGCGGCGTGACCGGCGGGCCACCCTGCCATGGCAGGCCACCCGGCGAGGAGGGCAACCACCGAATGCGCCGTCCATCGGCATCGACCCTCGATCAGTTGGCAAGGGCTTTCGCCTTGAGCGTGTCGAACTCGGCCTGGGTGATCGCCCCACTGTCCAGCAGGCCCTTGGCCGAGGCGATCTGGTCCGCGGGATTGGCGGCGGAGCCGGTGGCCACCGACTTGATGTACTCGGTTTGGGCCCGCTGCATGGTCCGGGCCTGTTCCAGTTGGCGTTCCTGCATGCCCTTCCCGCGGGCGATCAGATACACCAGGATTCCCAGCCAGGGAATGAAGATCACGAACAGCACCCACAGTGTCCTGGCGACGCCGCCCAGGTCGGTGCTGCGGAAAATGTCGCCGAAGATCCAGAACAGGCACATGAACCAGGCGAAGAACAGGAAGAACTCGAACAGGGCGAGCAGGAACGATCCGTTGGTGTTGAACATCGATCAGCCTCTCGGTGAGTGCGGACGGTGGGGTTGGGTTTGTCAGCCGAAACCCATGGCTTCGGGTGAGGCCGACGCCTTCGGGTCGGGTTGTCGGCGCATGCGCAGGGCAATGACCAGGCCGATCAGACCGGCCAGGACGGGGATGATCAGGGCGATCTGCAGGGCCAACGGCCGGGCCTCGGTGTTGATCCGCAGGATCTCCGCCTGAATCTGCGTAGGCTGCCCGCTGATCTGCTCAGCCAGCTGCGTATTGCTCATCACCTGCGCGTCCTGCTCGAGGGCCTGCGCCACGTGGGTCTTCTCGTCGGCGGCCAAAACGGTGCTGTTGGTGGCCATGGTGGTGAAGGTCAGGGACAGCCCGGCCAGCATAATGGCGCCGACGAACGCCAGCCCGAAGGACAGCCCGAAGGAGCCGGCGGCGGAATTGACGCCGGCGGCCTCGCTGACCCGTTCGTCGGACACCGGGGACAGGGTGTAGTTGTTCAGCTGAGACACCAGCAGGCCCAGGCCGCAGCCTGCGATGATCAGCGGGATGACCAGCCACCACCCGGACGACGCCCGGGGGATGACCGGGAGCAGGACCACCAATCCCAGTGTGAGCAGCGCGAACCCGGCGGCGATGATCGTGCTGGGCCGCCGCTTGCCGGCTCGTTTGGCGGCGAGCAGAGCGGTGCCGAACATGCTCAGCGACAGCGGCGCGAGGGACAGTCCGGCCTGCATGGAGTTGTACTCCAGCACCATCTGCAGGTAGATCGGCAGCGCGATCATGGTGCCGCCCAACGCGACCTGCTGCAGCATCTGCCCGGACACGCCGAGCCGGAACGTGGGCATCCGGAACAGGTCCGGGTCCAGCAGCGCCGCCTTCGCCTGCTGCTTGCGGCGGCGCAGCCACCAGACCAGGGAGCCCAGCGCGACCGCGCCGACGGCCATCAGCGCGGCGACGGATTCGCCGCCCTCCTGCCAGACCAGGATGCCCAGCACCAGGCCGCCCATGCCGAGCACGGACAGGATCGCGCCGACCACGTCGACCTGCCGGGGCCCGGTGTAGGGGACGTCGCGGACCAGTTTGATGCCGGACAGCACGACGGCGATGATCACCACCTCGAGCAGGAACCCGACCCGCCAGGACAGGTAGGTGGTGATGAACCCGCCGAGCAGCGGGCCGACCGCGGCGGCGACCGCGGCCGCGGCGCCGACCAGCGCGTACACCCTCTTCTGTGCGTCGCCCTCGAAGTTGCCGTGGATCAGCGACTGCATCGCCGGCAGCAGCAGGGAAGCGCCGATCCCTCCGATCACCGCCCAGAAGATGATCACCGCGGTGAGCCCCTGCGCCAGCGTCATCGCCAGGGCGCCGGCGGCGTAGGCGAGCAGTCCCAGGATGTAGGCGAGTTTGCGGCCGATCAGGTCGCCGACCTTGCTGCCGATCAGGATGAACGCGGCGGACACCAACGCCTCCAGGGCGATCGCGGACTGCACCCCGCTGACCGTGGTGTCCAGGTCGCGGACCACCGCGGCGATGGACACGTTCATCAGTGAGGTGTCGACCACCAGCACGAACATCGCCATCGCCAGGAGCAGCCCCAGGCGGCGGTCACCGGCCGGCCGGGTCGCGGCGGGTGGCTGCGGCGCGCTCACGCGTGCGAGCCGGTGACCGACGGCACCGCTGGAGCGGTGGATCCGGGTCGGGACAGCTGGTGGACGGCCATGGTGACACTCCTGCTCGGCGTGCTGTGTGTGGCTCGATCCTCCCCGGTCGGGTCACGTTTGGGTGGTTGACCCGCCCGGTAGGAATGTGACGATCATCCCGAACGGGAGAAGTCCGACCCGGGCGAGGGGTCGTCGGTTCCGGGGCCGGTTGGCGGCGGGACGGCTCGCCCGGCGACGGGTGACCCGCCCACGGCGGCCGTCCATTCGCTCGGTCAACGGCATCAGTCCGCCCGCGACCGAACATTCACGCACCATGTCCCGGAAAGGGTCAACGCCGGGAATGTCCGGCCGGACTGCCGCGGCTTCGATCGCCGGGCCGGCGACCGGGTGACGGCGCTCCGCACCGGCGGCCGGGTTCACTTCGGATCGGGCCCCGGCCCTGCCATCGGGCGGTGGTCCGGTGGGTCGTACGCTTCCCCAGCCCCATGCCGATGAAAGGACTCTCACATGCCCGAGGACACTCCCGTGCTCGATGCTCTGGCCGCGATCACCGCGGTGTCGATCGCGGGGAGCGAGCTGCCGGCCCGCGAACACGTGATCGCGAGGCTGGCCGCTTTGATCGCGGTGGACGCGCCTGCCTCGTCGTACCTGTTGAACGCGGGATCGGCGATCGAGGTGGGGATCACGGTGCAGGACGTGCAGAGCCTGCTGGTGGCGGTCGCGCCGGTGGTCGGCACACCCCGGGTGATGGCGGCGGCCGGCAACATCACGCGTGCGTTGGGTTTGGCGGTCGCACTCGCCGACGCCGAATTGGACGACCTGGACGACGCGTAGCCGGGGGCGCCCTCGAGCCGGCCTGCTCGTGGCCCGCGTGAGCAGCCGTCGTGCTGGGGCCGCTGATCGCCCGGCCGGGGTGGTGCGCTGATCGTGTCGATCGACGGTCGGGGGTCGCTCGTGTCGTTCCGGGTGCCGTTGGTGCTGGCATTGGCGGTGCTGGCGGCCGCGAATGTACTGGCGAATCGGCTGCCCGGGGCGAGCGCGGCGATCGGGGTGGGTTGACCGGTGTCCTCGCGCTGATCGCCCGTTCGGCGGGCTTGCCGCGCCGGAATTGGGGTTGGCCCGGTCGTCCTGGCCGGCCGGGGTGCGGTGGGCCCGCTGTTCGGTTTCTGGCATGTCGCGCCGGCGTTGGCCGGCGGGTCTGCGAACCAGGCGGTCGACGAGGTGGTGGGTGGCGGCCTGCCGGGCCTGCTGCTGCGGGTGGCGGGCACGGTGTTGTTCACCGCCGCCACCGGGGTGGTTTCTGTGATCTGCGGGTGCGCAGCGGCAGCCTGCTCGCCCCGATGCTCGCCCACTGGTCGGTGAACGGGCTGGGGGTGTTGTTCGTGCAGCTGGCGTGATGTGAAACGCATCGTGGCGGCAGCGGTTTCGTGACGTGACATGGGCATCTGCGGGTCGAGGCGACAATCCAGAACTGGTGGGTGAACGACATCATGGCGGTCCACATCGATCCGGTCGGGGTTCACGACACCGGCCCTTCGCCCGTCCCGCCGCGGGAGAGCGGTGGCCACGGGGAGCAGCCTGTCCCGCCGCCCCGGCGGAGTCGCCGGTGGTTCCGGTACACCTTGCCGGGCGCGTGGGTGGCAGTGGTGTTGTTGTGCCTGTCGTTCACCCCGTCCCTGGTGCCCCGGCCGGGTGCTTTCGGCGGGTTGGTGTGCGGGATCAACGGTGCGATCGGCTACGGCCTGGGGGTGCTGGGCGCCCGGGTCTGGCGGGAGTTCGCCGACCGGCCGGCCCGCCCTCCGCGGCCGCGGTCGTGGTCGTGGCGGATCTTCTGGATCGCCGGTTCCGCGGTCACCGTCGGCTCGTATCTGCTGGGGCAGCGGTGGCAGGGACAGATCCGCGAGCTGACCGGGGCCGAATCGGAGAGCGTGGGCTCCCGGCTGTGGCTGCCGGTGCTGGCGGCCGTGTCGTTCGTGGCGCTGGTCGCGGCCGGTCGGGGGGTCCGCGCCGGCTACCGGTGGATCGCCCGCCGACTGCAGCGATGGATGGGGGCCCGCGCCGCGCGGGCGCTCGGCTGGGTGGTGGCCGCCGCACTGACGGTCGGCCTGGTCAGTGGGGTGATCGTGGACGGGGTGCTGGCGCTGACCGATCGCGCTTTCGCGGTCCGGGACACCACCACCAGTGACACCGCGCTGCAACCCACGGCGCCGTTGCGGTCCGGCGGGCCTGGGTCGCTGATCGGCTGGGACACCCTGGGCTACCAGGGCCGCAACTTCACCGGCTCCGGCCCCACCCCGGAGCAGATCGCCGCCTTCACCGGTCAGGCGGCGCCCGAACCGATCCGCGCCTACGCCGGGATCGCCTCCGCCGACAACGTGGAGGACCGGGCCGCCCTGGCGGTTGCCGATTTGGACCGGGCCGGCGGCTTCACCCGCGGGAACCTGCTGGTGACCGGCACCACCGGCACCGGGTGGGTGGATCCGGCTGCGATCAACTCCTTCGAGTACATCACCGGCGGGAACTCGGCGGCGGTGGCGATCCAGTACTCCTACCTGCCGTCCTGGGCCTCGTTCCTGGTCGACCAGGACAAGGCCCGGCAGGCCGGCCGCGCCCTGTTCGACGCGGTCTACCAACACTGGTCGCAGCTGCCGCCCGACCAGCGGCCCAAGCTCTACGCGTTCGGCCTGAGCCTGGGCTCGTTCATGATGGAAACCCCGTTCGGCAGCGACATCGACATGGCCAACCGCACCGACGGCATCCTGCTCGCCGGGCCGCCCGCGTTCAACGCGTTGAACCGGGAATTCACCCAGGGCCGGGACCCCGGCACCCCGGAGGTGCAGCCGGTGTTCCGGGACGGCCGGATCGTCCGATTCACCAACGACACCACCGCGGGCATCCCGCCGGCGGGGCAACCCTGGGACGGCACTCGGGTGCTGTACCTGCAACACGCCTCCGACCCGGTCGCCTGGCTCAGCCCTGACCCGATCCTGCACCAGCCGGACTGGCTGACCGAACCACCCGGCCCGGACGTCATCAGCGAGATGGTGTGGATCCCGTTCGTCACGTTCTGGCAGGTCGCCGCCGACATGCTCGAACCGGTGGACACCCCACCCGGGCACGGGCACACCTACACCCTGGAGTTCGTCGACGGCTGGGCCACCCTGCTCCAACCACCCGGGTGGACCACCGGGCAGGCCGACCA
>DATDBV010000335.1:0-3115 GCA_036524715.1 Nakamurella sp.
GGCGAGCGGGCGCCGCAGACCTACAACAACACGATGCGGGCGGTCGAGCCGTCCCGGTTCTTCGTGCTGGACGCCCCACTGTTCGCCAAGGCCATGCGGGACTGGTTCCCGATGGCGGTGCACATGCTGGAGGGCCTGTTCTACGGGATGCAGAGCACCAACGACGCGGTCAACCAGCGGGAGCGGCTGCTGGCGCTCGGCTCGCTGTCCGCCGGGCTGACCCATGAGCTGAACAATCCGGCGTCGGCCGCCGTCCGGGCCACGGCCGCGCTGCGCGAGCGGATCTCCGGCATGCGGCACAAGCTCGCGATCATCGCGTCGGGCAAGAAGCATCCGATCGCGTTCGAGCCGCTCATCGCGCTGCAGGAGGAGGCAGCGGCGCTGGTCGCCAAGGCCCCAACGCTGACCCCGATCGAGGCCAGTGACGCCGAGGACGAGGTCGGCGAGTGGTTGGACGAGCGCGAGATCCCCTACGCCTGGAACATCGCACCGACGTTCGTGCAGGCAGGCATCGACGTGCCCTGGCTGGAGAAGGTCTCCGCCACCGTTCCGGACGGCACCCTGGACGGCGCGCTCAAATGGCTCTACTACACGGTCGAGACCGAGCTGCTGATGAACGAGATCCATGACGCCACCACGCGGATCTCCACCCTGGTCGGGGCGGCCAAGCAGTACTCGCAGCTGGACCGGGCCCCGTTCCAGACCGTGGACGTGCACGAGTTGCTGGACAGCACGCTGACCATGCTCGGCGCCAAGCTCGTCGGGGTAACGGTCGCCAAGGAGTACGACCGGAGCGTGCCCAAGATCCCCGGCTACCCGGCCGAGCTCAACCAGGTGTGGACGAACCTGATCGACAACGCGCTGGACGCGATGAATGGGCAGGGCACCCTGGCCGTGCGCACCTCGTCGGACGGCGAGTGCCTGACGGTCGAGATCGGCGACACCGGGCCTGGCATCCCGCCGGAGATCCAGGGCCGGATCTTCGAGCAGTTCTTCACCACCAAGCCGGTCGGCGCGGGCACCGGGCTGGGCCTGGACATCTCCTGGCGGATCGTGGTGAACAAGCACCACGGCGACCTGACGGTGATCTCGGTGCCCGGGGACACCCGGTTCCGGGTGCGGCTGCCGCTGGCCGGCCCAGATGAGATCGCTGCGATGGCCGCCGGCACCTCGGAAGACGTTCTTGCCGAAGGCGATTCGTGACGGATGTGGTGGTGGCCGGGGCCGGCATCGTCGGGCTGGCCACGGCCCATGAGCTGACCCGCCGCGGGCATTCGGTCACCGTGCTGGACAAGGAGAGCCGGGTCGCGACGCACCAGACCGGTCACAACTCCGGCGTCATCCACTCCGGGCTGTACTACGCGCCCGGCAGCCTGAAGGCCACGCTGGGCGTTCGCGGCGCCGAGTCGATGCGGGACTTCGCGGCCGAGCACGAGGTGGCCGTGGACATCTGCGGCAAGCTGGTGGTCGCCACCACGCAGGCGCAGGTGCCCGCGCTGCTGCGGCTGCTGGACCGCGGGCGGCGCAACGGAGTGCCGGTGCGGTTGATCTCGCCGGAGCAGGCGCGCGAGTTCGAGCCGCACGTGGCCTGCGTCGCGGCCCTGCGGGTGGAATCGACCGGGATCATCGACTTCCGTGGGGTGTGCGACGTGCTGGCCCGGCTGATCGTCGAGAACGGCGGCCGGGTGCGGCTGGGCACCGAGATCGTCGCGATCGACGGCCGTTTCGACGGCGTGACGGTCACGACCACCGGCCGCGACGGGGACGCGGAGTTCACGGCCGGGGAGTTCGTGAACTGCGCCGGGCTGCACTCGGACCGGCTGGCCCGGCTGGCCGGGCTGGACCCGGCGGTGCGGATCATCCCCTTCCGCGGGGAGTACTTCGAGCTCGCGCCCGAGCAGGACTACCTGGTGAAGGGGCTGATCTATCCGGTGCCCGACCCGACGCTACCGTTCCTCGGGGTGCACCTGACCCGGATGATCCGCGGCGGCGTGCACGCCGGGCCGAACGCGGTGCTCGCGCTGGCCCGGGAGGGTTACACCTGGGGCGCGGTGCAGCGCCGCGACGTCGCCGACAGCCTGGCCTGGCCCGGACTGTGGAGGCTGGGCAGGCGGTACTGGCGGACGGGCATCAGCGAGGTGGCCCGGTCGGTGTCGGACAAGCGGTTCCTGGCGTCGCTGCGGGAGCTGGTGCCGGACCTGCCCGACGGCTGCCTGCGCCCGTCGCATGCCGGGGTGCGGGCCCAGGCATTGCATCGGGACGGGCGGCTGGTCGACGACTTCTACTTCGAGCGCGGCATCCGCCAGGTGCACGTGCTCAATGCCCCCTCCCCCGCGGCGACCGCGTCGCTGGAGATCGGCCGCCGCATCGCCGACGAGGTCGAGGCCGATCTGTGACGCCCCCCTCCTGGAAGTTGATCATGGGGCGCTGCCATGCCCGGCTCGGCGTTTCGCCGATTTCGTCGGCGTGTCGTCGGCACCGCACCATGATCAACAGCAAGAGGAGAACGCGCGGCTTGATCAACACCAAAGAGAGGAACCCCCGACATGAGTGAGATCCCGGGCGTTGACCCGACCGCCAAGCCCAGCGGCAACGGCTGCGCCGAATGCCTGGATGGCGGCGGCTGGTGGTTCCACCTGCGGCGGTGCGCGCAGTGCGGGCACATCGGCTGCTGCGACAGCTCCCCCGCCCAGCACGCCAGCGCGCATTCCAGCACGACCGGACACCCGTTGATCCAGAGCTTCGAGCCCGGGGAGGACTGGTTCTGGAGCTACCCGGACGAGCAGTTCTACGACGGGCCGACGCTGGCCGCGCCGCACCATCGGCCGCCGAACCAGCCGGTGCCCGGTCCGACCGAACACCTCCCGGCGAACTGGCGCAGCCTGCTGCACTGACGTCCGCCCGGTTGCCCGCCCGGGACGGTGGGGCATAGCCTGCGGGTCCGCGCGGCCGCCACTCGGACGGCCGGTGGAACAGAGTTGAAGGGGGTCCCGTCATGGGTCTCGATGATCTGGTGAACAAGGCCAAGGACCTGCTCGGGCAGGGCGAGGAGAAGGCGCAGGATGCGGCGGGTGCGGCCGCCGCGGGTGACACCAAGGCCGCGGCCGCCGACGCC
>DATDBV010000336.1:0-5501 GCA_036524715.1 Nakamurella sp.
CTTGATCTCGGCCAGCACCTTCTCGTCGACCAGGGTGGGCTCGCCGAACCGCGCGCCGCCGTGCACCACCCGGTGCCCGACCGCGAACAGGCCGGACCGGTCGATCGGTCGGCCGGCCTCGTCGAACAGCTGCTTCATCACCTCGATGGCCGCGGCATGGTCGCCGATCCGGCCCCGGAACTCGAACGTCTCACCACCCTGCTTGTGCGTCGCCAGGCCCGGCTCGTCGCCGACCACGCCGATCCGTTCGATCAGCCCGGTCGTCACCGCCTGTCCCTCGTCCGGGTCGATGAGCTGGTACTTCATTGATGACGAACCCGAGTTGACGACCAGGATCGGATGTTTCATGACGCCGTTCCGCCTTGCGCCTGGATCGCGGTGATGGCCACGGTGTTCACGATGTCCGCGACCAGCGCGCCGCGGGACAGGTCGTTCACCGGCTTGTTCAGCCCCTGCAGGACCGGGCCGATGGCGACCGCGCCGGCGCTGCGCTGCACCGCCTTGTAGGTGTTGTTACCGGTGTTCAGGTCCGGAAAGATGAGCACCGTGGCCCGGCCGGCCACGGCCGAATCCGGCAATTTGGTGACGGCGACCTCCGGGTCGACCGCCGCGTCGTACTGGATCGGGCCCTCCACCAGCAGGTCCGGACGTTGCTCGTGCACGATCCCGGTGGCGGCCCGCACCTTGTCCACGTCCGCACCGGTGCCGGAACTGCCCGTCGAGTACGAGAGCATCGCCACCCGCGGGTCGACCCCGAACTGGGCGGCGGTCTGCGCGGAGGAGATGGCGATCTCCGCCAACTGCGCGGCGGTCGGATCCGGGTTGACCGCACAATCACCGTAGACCAGCACCCGGTCGGCCAGGCACATGAGGAAGACGCTGGACACCACGGTGGTGTCGGGCGCGGTCTTGATGATTTCGAAGGAGGGCCGAATGGTGTGCGCCGTGGTGTGCACGGCACCGCTGACCATGCCGTCGGCCATGCCCAGGTGCACCATCATCGTGCCGAAATACGAGACGTCCGAGACGATGTCGGTGGCCAGCTCCAGGGTGATGCCCTTGTGCGCGCGGAGCCGGGCGTACTCCGCGGCGAACGTCGCCACCAGTTCCGGATCGGTGGGCGACAGGATCCTTGCCCGGGAGATGTCGACCCCGAGGGTGTCCACCTTGGACCGGATGATGGTCTCGTCGCCGAGCAGGGTCAGGTCCGCGACGTCCAGCCGCAGCAGGATCGCGGCGGCCCGCAGGATGCGTTCCTCCTCGCCCTCGGGCAGCACCACGTGCCTGCGATCCGTGCGGGCCCGCTCGATGAGCCGGTACTGGAACATCATCGGGGTGACCACGCCCGGGTCGGCGACGTCCAGGGCGGCGACGATCGCGTCCGCGTCGACGCCCTCCGCGAACGCCTGCAACGCCTTCTCCAGCTTGACCGGCGAGTCCGCGGAGAGCCGGCCCCGAACCCGCCCCAGCGTCGTCGCGGTGTCGAACGTGCCGCCGTCGGTGATCAGGATCGGCACGTCCGGCTTGATGCCGTCGATCAGCCTGGCGATCGGCTCCGCCGGCTCGTAGCCACCGGTCAGCACGATGGACGCCAGGTCCGGAAACGTCGCCGACCGGTGCGCCATGATCAGCGCGGGCAGGGCGTCGGTCCGGTCGCCCGGCGCGATGACGGTCAGGTACGGCGTCAGGCGGGCCAGCACGTTCGGCGGCGTCATGGCGGCGACCAGGAACCCCATCGACTCCCGGGCGAGCAGCGCGGGGTCACCGCGCCAGAGCGTCGCCCCGCACGCCTCCCGAAGATCGGCGACCCTGGGCGCGCCCAACAGCGGGATGTTCGGGATCGCCCCGGCGACCAACCCGGTGCGGCTCAGCAGCTCGCGGACCTCGTCGATGGCGTCCGGGTCGACCCGATTGGCGACCGCCGCCACCGGATGCGCGTGCCAGGCCACCAGTTCCGAGCGGGCGAGCTCGACGGTGGCGGCGATGACCGCGGGCGTCCGATCGCGGCCGTGCACAACGAGCACCACCGGCGATCCGAGGTTGGCCGCGATCTGCGCGTTGCTCGCCCACTCGTTGCCCGTTGTCACGTCCGTGTAGTCGCTGCCCACCACCACGACCGCGTCGAACTGCGCGCTCAACTCGCCGAACCGGTCCACGATGCGGGACAGCGCGCTGTCCTGATCGGCGTGCCATTCGGCATAGGTGACCCCGATCGCCTCCTTGTACTGCTGCCACACGCCGGGCTGGGCGATCAGCAGCTCCACCACCGAATCGCGGTGCGGCTCGGCGTTGAGGATCGGGCGGAACACCCCGACTCGACCGACTCGGCGGCTGAGCAGGTCGACCAGGCCGAGGGCCACCGCCGACTTGCCGGACAGACCCTCTGGCGAGGCGATGTACAGACTGCGCGACATGCGGCAAGGCTATCGAGGCCGGTCCGGTGCCTCGCGTCGAACCGCTCGCATCGGAGGTGGGCCGCCCGTCGCGGACAGAATTCATCAACCGTTGACATCAATCGAGGCGCGACGCTACGCTGTGCCCGTCAACGAAATTCATCCGTCGTTGAAATCCTTCGAGGAGGGGCCATGGACGCGATCAGCGTGACCGATCTGGTGGTGGACCGTGGAAAGGCGACCGTGCTGAATGGCCTGACGTGCCGGGCGGCGGCCGGCCGGATCACCGGGCTGCTCGGCCCGTCGGGCTCGGGCAAGACGACCCTGATCCGGGCGATCGTCGGCGTGCAGGTGCTGCGCTCCGGGACGGTCACCGTGCTGGGCGAGCCCGCCGGGTCCCGCACGCTGCGCGACAAGATCGGCTACGTCAGCCAGGCGCCGTCGATCTACCTGGACCTGACGGTGCTGGAGAACGTCCGGTACTTCGCCGCGATCGCCGGCGTGGACGCGACCGTCGCCCGGCAAGCCGTCGACCAGGTCGGGCTGGCATCCGATGCCGGGCACCTCGTCCGCAACCTGTCCGGCGGTCAGCAGTCCCGGGCGTCGCTGGCCTGCGCGATCGTCGGCGACCCATCGGTCCTGGTGCTCGACGAACCGACGGTCGGGCAGGACCCGGTGCTTCGCGAGGAACTGTGGGACTTCTTCCGGCAACGCGCGCAGGCCGGGGCGACCGTCCTGGTGTCCTCCCACGTGATGGACGAGGCCAACCGCTGCGACGCGCTGCTGCTCATCCGGGAGGGCGTCCTGCTCGCCGACGACACGCCCGCGGCGATCAAGACCCACGCCGGCACCGACGACATGGACCGGGCGTTCCTGCACCTGATCAAGGAAGGAGCGCGGTCGTGAACGGGACCATCCTGGCCGCCACCGTCTCCCGCATCTTGCGCCAGCTGCGGCACGATCCACGCACCATCGGCATGCTGCTAGTCGTCCCGGTGGTACTGATGGGACTGGTCTACGCCATGTTCGACGGCTCGCCGACGGTCAGCCAGATCCTGCTGATCATGCTCGGCATCTTCCCGTTCGTGATCATGTTCCTGATCACCAGCATCGCCATGTTGCGGGAGCGGACGTCCGGCACGCTCGAGCGGCTGATGACCACCCGAACCGGCAAGGGCGACCTGCTCTTCGGCTATGGGATCGCGTTCGGTGCGGCGGCCGCGGCGCAGGCGGTCGTCGCCTCAGCCTGCGCGTACTGGCTGTACGGGTTGTCGACGGCCGGGTCGGCCGGCCTCGTGGTGCTGATCGCCGTGCTGACGTCGTTGCTCGGAGTGGGCCTGGGGCTGGCGTGCTCGGCCCTGGCCCGCACCGAGTTCCAGGCGGTCCAGATGCTGCCGGTGGTGGTGATCCCGCAGATCCTGCTGTGCGGCCTGTTCGTCCCGCGCGATCAGATGGCCGGCTGGCTGTCCGCGCTGTCGGACGTGATGCCGCTGAGCTACGCCGTCGAGGCGCTCCAGGAGGTCGGCGCGAACGCCGAGCCCACCTCGACGTTCTGGATCGACCTGGTGGTCGTCGGCGGGTGTGTGATCCTGGGCCTGATCCTGGCGGCGGCCACCCTGCGCCGTCGGACCGCCTGACCACCGAGGAGCCGGATGTCCGACCCGCAACCCGCGAGTTCACCCCCGGACCCGACGGACCGTCGGCCGAGGGCCTCGCGCGCCGCGGGCAGGTCGACCGGTCGATCCGGGCGTCAACCCGCCCGGACCGGTCGCCGCCCCGGCAATCCGGACACCCGGCAGGCCATCCTGGACGTCGCCCGGGCCACCTTCGCGGCCTCCGGCTTCGACAAGGCGTCGATCCGCCGGATCGCCGCCAAGGCCGGCGTCGATCCGGCCCTGGTGCACCACTATTTCGGCACCAAGGACGAGCTGTTCTTGGCGACCGTCGAGGTACCCGTTGACATCCCGGCGATGCTGGCCCGGATCGGCGCTCAGGGCGCCGACGGGATCGGCCCCCGGCTGGTCACCATGATCCTTTCGGTCTGGGAGTCGCCGATGGGCGCCGGCCTGGCCGGCTGGCTGCGGACCGCCCTGACCGACCAGGACCGGGCCCAGATGCTCGGGGAGTTCGTGGTCGGCAAGGTGGCCGGACCGTTCGCCGCGTCACTGGGCATCCCGGAACCGGAACGAAGCCGGCGGGCCGGCCTGGTGATGACCCAGATCGGCGGGCTGATCGTCGGCCGCTACCTCTTGCACGTAGAGCCGGTGGTGTCGCTGACCCCGGCCCAGTTGATCGCGTCGGTGGGCGACACCATCCAGCGCTACCTGACCGGACCGCTGCCGCCGGATCGGGACCCGCCGCCGCTGACCATTCTCGGCGGACCAGCATGAGCGAGGCTTGCCGAGCGAACGATGAGCACCCTCGGGCCGGCGCCCGTCGCGGGGCGACCGAGCCCGCGAGGTGCCCCGCACCGGCGGCGGTCCCGAGCGAGGCCTGCCGAGCGAACGATCAACAGCGGTGAGCACGCCGCTGCTGTTCGGAGTGGCATCCGGCGCACTGCACGTCGAGGGGATCGCATCGGTCGGCGGTCGCGGACCGTCCGTGTGGGACGCCTTCGCGCGCGTGCCCGGCCCGATCGAGGACGGCAGCACACCGGCGCGAGCCGCTGACCATCACGGCCGGTGGGCGGATGACCTGGATCTGCTGGCCGGCTCGGGGTGGGTGCCTACCGATTCTCGGTGAGCTGGTCGTGGGGGCAGCCCGCCGGCACCGGCCCGGTCAATGCTCCCGGCCTGGACTGCTACGAGCGCCTCGTGAACGGACTGCTCGGGCGCGGGATCGCGCCGTGGGTCGCGCTGTACCGGTGGGACCTACCTGGACCTGATGCTGGTCGACGGCTCGCTGCTCCGGGACACCGCGGACAGGTTCGGCGACTACGCGGCGGCGGTGGTGGACTGACTCGGCGACCGGGTCGCAGCGTGGATCACGTTGGAGACCCCTTTTCGCACGTCGCCTACGGCAGGGTGCCGGCGTCCGGCTACTTCCACTGGTCGCTGCTGGACGGCTAGTCGGGCGCGGCGGGATGGCAGGCGCCGACGGGGCTGGTCC
>DATDBV010000337.1:0-9250 GCA_036524715.1 Nakamurella sp.
GTGTTCGGAGACCTGCGTGGGCCGGCTGCGGTACCTGGGCCTGCTGCTCTACGACGCGGACAAGGTGCTCGAGGCGGCGGCCACCGAGCGCGAGCAGGACCTGTACCAGGCCCAGTTGGATCTGCTGCTCGATCCGTTCGATCCGGCCGTGGCCGCGGCGGCGAAGGCGAACGGGATCTCCGACGAGTGGTTGGAGGCGGCCCGGAAATCGCCGGTGTACGCGTTGATCAAGCAGTACCGGGTGGCGTTGCCGTTGCATCCGGAATACCGGACCATGCCGATGGTCTGGTACGTGCCGCCGCTGTCGCCGGTGGTCGACGCGATCAGCCGGGAGGCGCACGACGGCGAGAACGTGGAG
Organism: Nakamurella sp.; assembly: GCA_036524715.1. Taxonomy (GTDB): domain Bacteria; phylum Actinomycetota; class Actinomycetes; order Mycobacteriales; family Nakamurellaceae; genus Nakamurella. The sequence continues at coordinate 359 of DATDBV010000337.1, forward strand.
AACCTGTTCGGGGCGATCTCGGCGTTGCGCATCCCGATCGAGTACCTGGCCGGGTTGTTTACCGCCGGCGACACCGCGCCGGTCGACCGGGTGCTGCGCACCCTGGCGGCCATGCGCGCGTACATGCGCGATCACAACCTGGAGCGCGAACCGGACCCGTCGATCCCGGCCTCGGTGGGGATGAGCGAGGAGTCGATGTACGAAATGTACCGGCTCCTGGCGATCGCCAAGTACGAGCAGCGGTATGTCATCCCGACCGCCTACGCGGCCCAGGGGCACCGGTTGGAGGAGTCGGTGACCGACTGCGCGCTGGACTTCGACGGCGGGCCGGGCATGTACGACTCCGGCCCGTTCGGCGAGGCCAGCGGGTCACCGGTGCCGGTCGCGGTGGAGACCTTCCAGGCGCTGCGGGAACGGCAGACCACCGAGGAGCTCGGCGTCCGCGGCGGCCACCGGTCCCGGGTCAACCTGCTCAACTGGGACGGCAAGGGCACCCCGGAGGCCATGTTCACCCCGCGGCCCGGCTCACCCCGGGCCACCGGACGCGAGGAGCAGGCATGAGGCTGCGCCGCCGAGAGACCGACCGAACCGCCGACCGCCGGGTGATCTGGCAGGCCGCGTCCCTGCTGCTGGCCTACCCCGACGAGGCCTGGACCGACCGGTTGGCCCTGGTTCGCGCGGCGATCCAGACGCTGCCCCCGGCCGCCGGAGAGCCGTTGCAGCGCAGCGTGGACCGGCTCGCCGAGCAGCCGACGATCGACGCCGCCATCCGGTACGTCGACACGTTCGACTGGCGCCGCCGCCGCACGCTGTTCCTGACGTACTACACGGCCGGCGACACCCGCGGCCGCGGGGTGGCCCTGCTGGAGTTCGCGTCGGCCTACCGGGCGGTCGGGGCGGCCCCGCCGTCCGGCGAGCTGCCCGACCATCTGGCGGTGGTGCTCGAGTTCGCCGCCACCGTCCACGAGGACGCCGGGTACCGGCTGCTCGCCGCCCACCGGACGTCGGTCGACCTGTTGCACCAGGGGTTGCGGACGATGGACTCGCCGTACGCGGACGTGGTGCAGGCGGTGGCCGCGACCCTGCCGCCGCGCAGTGAGCAGGACCTGCTGCTGGCCCGCCGGTTGATCATGCAGGGTCCGCCGGCCGAGGCGGTCGGCCTTGACCCGTACCCGACGGCCGGGCCGGCGGGCCCGGCCGGTCCCCGGTCCGGACCCGTCGACCTGCTGCTGAGCCCGAACCCGAGAGTTCCTGCCGGAAAGGCACTGTGATGAGCGCTGGGGCGCTGTTCTGGTCGATCGTGCCGTACGTGACGATCGCGATCCTGGTGGTCGGGCTGTGGTGGCGCTACCGCTACGACAAGTTCGGCTGGACCACCCGGTCCTCCCAGCTTTACGAGAGCAGGCTGCTGCGCGTCGGCAGCCCGCTGTTCCACTTCGGGATCCTGGTGGTGATCGTCGGGCACGTCATCGGCCTGGTGATCCCGGAAAGCTGGACGCACGCGGTCGGTCTGAGCGAGACCGCCTACCACGTCCAGGCGGTGGTGCTGGGCACGGTGGCCGGCGTCTGCACGCTGGCCGGGGTGATCATCCTGGTCTACCGGCGCCGGACCAAGGGACCGGTGTTCATGGCCACCACCCGCAACGACAAGCTGATGTACCTGGTGCTGATCCTGGCCATCGTCGCCGGGCTGGCCACCACCATGGTCGGCTCGGGCATCGTCGGCGAACCGTACAACTACCGGGAGACGGTGTCGGTCTGGTTCCGGTCGATCTTCCTCCTGCAGCCGGACGGTGCCGCGATGGCCGGAGCCCCGCTGAGCTACCAGCTGCACGCGATTATCGGCATGGCGCTGTTCGCGCTGTGGCCGTTCACCCGGCTGGTGCACGCGTTCAGCGCACCCGTGGGCTACCTGTTCCGCCCGTACATCGTCTACCGGTCCCGGGACGCCGCCCGCCCCGGCAACCCGGTCGGCTCACGACCCACACGCCGAGGATGGTGAAAGTGCATGTGCAGTTACTGCGGCTGCCGCAACATCCCGATGATCGCCAAGCTCAGCAAGGAACACGAGGACATCGCCGCCTGCGCCTACCGGCTGACCGCCGCCCACCGGGACGGTGACATCGCCGCCGGCCGCGCCGCCGCCCAGGAGCTGGCCGGCAAACTGCACCCGCACGCCCGGCGGGAGGAGAACGGGGTGTTCGCCGAACTGAAAAAGGACGACCTATTCACCGAACACATCGAGGAACTGTGCGCCGAACATGATGAGCTCGACCGGCACATCGATGCGATCGTGGCCGGTGATTTGTCGTACGTGCCCCCACTTGTGTTGCTTCTCAAGAGCCATATCGATCGAGAAGAAAATGGTCTCTTCCCGTCCGCGTTGGCCTACTTGTCCGATGACCAGTGGGAAAGCATTCACAGCCCTACGCTGATGCAGGACTGAGCCGGCATCGGACCAACGGTCGACGGGCAACTTCCTGACGGTCCAGGCCCGCAGTCACTGCTGGGGACGGGTACGGTGGTCATCTCGTGGCGGCTCCGGGTGTCGGCTCGGTGGCCAGGTCGCCCTGCCACAGGTCCGGGCCGAACACCTCGTACTTGATGTCGTGGGCCGCGACGTCGCGGTCGATCAGCGAGCTGCGCACTGCCTGCATGAACGGCACCGGCCCGCACAGGTAATAGGTGGCGTTTTCGGCCAGGCTGACAGCGGCCAGGTCCATGAGGCCCTGACGAACGCCGTCGACGGGCAGGCTGCAGTCTGGTCCACGTTCGAACCAGACATGGATCGAACCGTTCGGCAGGGCGCGGACATCGGCCAGGATCTGCTGCCGCAGCGGCCAGGACGCCTCGTCGACGTCCGCATGCAGCACGGTGACGTGCAAACCGGACCCGGCGGCGACAAGATGGGACAGCATGCCGGCCATGGGGGTGATGCCGATGCCGGCGCTGACGAAGACGACCGGGCGTCCGGAATCGTCCAGGACCACATCACCGAACGGCGGCGACATGGTGACGCGGTCGCCCACCGCAACCGAGTGATACAGCAGGTTGGACACCTCCCCGTCGGGTTTGCCGCCGCCGTGGACCCGCTTGACGGCGAACTGACGGTGCTTGCCGTCGTCGGCGCGGGTCAGGCTGTATTGCCGCGGCTGGTGTACCCCGTCCGGCATGAGCATGCGGACCGTGACGTACTGACCCGGCAGCGACGTCTTGACCAGCCGGTCGTCTATCCGCTTGACCCGGAACGTGACCACGTCGTCGGTTTCGGGGATCCTTTCCACGACCTCCCAGTCCCGCCAGACGATCTCGGGACGCACCCCGCGGGCGCTGTACAGGCCACGTTCCTGGTTGATCAACGCGTACGCCATCAGCCAGTAAACCTCGTCCCAGGCGGCGGCGACCTCGGGGGTGACCGCGTCACCGAGGACGTCGGCGATGGCCCAGAACAGGTTGTCGTGGACGACTTGGTACTGATCGGGTCGAATCCCCAGCGACGCGTGCTTGTGGGCGATCCGTGACAGCAGATGCTCCGGTTCTTGCTCGGGGGTGTTCACCAGCGCCGCGGCGAAGGTGGCGACCGAACCGGCCAACGCCGCCTGTTGGCTGCCTTCGGCCTGGTTGCCGCGGTTGAAGGTGCCATCGAGCAGATCCGGGTGAGCACCGAACATGTGCTCGTAGAAGCGCTGCGCTATCTGGGCGATGTTGCCGGCGACGGGGGCGAGGGTTGCCTTGATGATGGGCCTGGATCGGTCGGAAAGCACGGTAGCTCCTCACACTTATCGGAAATGCTAACAAATTAACAGTGCAGCCATTCATGCGATTCGTCAGTGCGACCCCGGGTCTGTCATACCCGACGTCCTACTGGTTCCGTACGGCCGCAGTGAACGACCGCACAGGTCACCCCGCAGCGGACGATTACACCAACGAGTGTCGCCAGCTGCATCCTGATGCGTCGATGAGATCCGGCAGCCATGAGCGTGCCATTCTGAGTGGCTGCCCTTGACACCCGGCCAAGGGGGTGATGTCGTCGACGTGACCCGGATACACCCACGTGGAATCGAGCACTCCCAAGGCGGGATCCTTGAGTTCGTCCATCAGCGAGTCGAAGTCGTCCAGGCCGCCGGTCTTGCCGAGCCTCGCCCGCGGACGGCGAGACCGGGTGCACGGTGCCCTCGCGGAACCAGAGGGGCCAGGCGCTGGGGTTGCGGGTGCCACTCGATACATCAGCGGATGGAGAATCTTTTGTAGGTGTCATCGATCAGGGCGATGACGTCGGTGTCGCGGTCGATGGGCAGTGACGAGGCCACTGGCGCCGCGCCGACGAGTTGCCGTTTGCCGCCGATGAGGGGTGAGTAGTCCTGACATTGCCTGGACCGATTCTGGCGGCCCTGCCAGCCGTTGGTCGTCACGGTCGAGTCCCCGAAGATGTCAGCAGGTTCGCCAGAACAGCTGCCTCGCTGAGGGCGGTTGATTTGGTTGCGGTGAGCAATGTCAGCGAGTTGTGGTTGGCGAGGTCACGCAGGTGCGCGAGAGCTGCGGCCTGTTCGGGAGTGGCGAGTTCGCCAAGGTAGCGGCGGCTGAACTCCTCGAAGCGTTCCGGTTCGTGGTGGTACCAGGTTCGCAGCTCCGTGGACGGGGCCACCGTTCGGCACCATTCGTTCAGTCGAGCGCGGGCTTTGGACATTCCGCGCGGCCAGAGCCGGTCCACAAGGACACGGGTGCCGTCGTCGGTGCGGGGTTCGTCGTAGATACGACGCACGTGCACCGCGGGTTGGTCGATCATTTGCAATGACCTCCTGACGGTCGGGGGTTCTTTCGTGCGGTCGGGACGGTTGCGACTCGGCATGTGCCGGATGGCACGCGTGTGGTTGGCTCAGTCGGCAACGGGGCCACCGCGTCTGGGCAGGGTCGACTCATTGGTGTTTGACTTTTTCATGGGCTGGTGATCAGCAGGGTGCCGAGCGTGACCAGCGCGGCGACCTTGAGGACCTCCAGGGCGACGTAGGCTAGGTGTAGCCGGGATGAGGGTGGGCTCTGGCCGTTGATGATCTGTCCGGCGCGTCTGTCGAGACGTGGCCGTAGCAGCCCGGTCTGGGCGGTCAGAAATGCTCCGGTGACGCCGAGCAGGACCCAGATCGTAGCAATCGGTCGGGACGCCATCAGCGCGGTGAGAAGCACCGCCGCAAAGGTGATCTCGGCGACGTTTAGGGCTCGGAAGACGAGCCGGCCGATGCCCAGGCCGAGTGGCAGGGTGATCCCCGGGGCCCGGAATTTCAGGGGTGTCTCCAGGAAGGAGATGGCCAGTACCATCCCGAGCCAGATGAACGCCGTGGCCGCGCCGATGACCTGTCCGGTTGCCGTCATCGCTTAGGCCCTGATGGTGGAGGTTGTCGTTGATGCTGCTGACGGTGCGGGTTGGGGGTCAGGTACGCCAGGCACAGGTGTGGTTTGACGAACGGCACCAGGCGCACCGTGGTGGGTGGTTTGCCGAGTTGGGTGAGCGCGCCCTCCAGGAGCCCGAGGTGGATGGCGCAGACCACGTCGGGATGTTCCCGGGCGACGTCCCGGTAGGGGCAGGCGCGGAGCCGGATCTCCCGTTCACCGGTGGCCGAGGCCGGGTGAACGAGTTCTGGGTCGAAGTTCATCTCGGCGAACAAGTCGACGACCCGGTGCGCAGCCTCGTCCGGGGTGGCGGCATCGTCGACGGTGGGGATGAGGCTGGTTGCCCAGTCCCGGCCGACCTTTTCGGCGCGGCGACGGCGGGTGCGTGGGGTGGGGCCGAGGTTGGCGGCGAGCAGGGCGGCGAGGGGCCGATAGCCGTCGGGAGGGGATTCCTCGGCGTGGGCGGTGTAGACGGTGCGGGGTCGACCGGGGGTGGTCCTTGGGGTCTTCTGCGCGTTGACCTGTCCGGCTTTGACGAGCACGTCCAGGTGGGATCGAACGGTGGTGATGTGCAGCCCGGTCGCCTCGGCAAGCTGGTAGACGTCTAAGGGGTTGTTGCTGCGGCGGAGCAGCTTGAGCAGCCGCCGCCGGGGCTTGGATGCGGCGGGGTCGGATGGTGTGTCGTCGGGGGTGTCCGACTGGTCGGTCATCATGTGCTGACCGGTGGGTGGGTGGCGACGAGGTTGGTGTCGACCCCGAGCCGGCCGATGTTGGTCGCGCCGCCGGGGGATGCGACGGGCTGGGAGCGTCCGGGAAGGGTGTCGGTGAAGAACCGTGCGTTGTCTTCGGTGAACGCCCCCCATTGGTTCGGGACGTCGTCCTCGTAGAAGATCGCCTCGACCGGGCAGACCGGTTCGCAGGCGCCGCAGTCGACGCACTCGTCGGGGTGGATGTACAGCGCCCGGGCACCTTCATAGATGCAGTCCACCGGACATTCCTCCACGCAGGCCCGGTCCAGCACATCGATACACGGCTCGGCGATGACATAGGTCACGGCGGCACCTCTCTGCTCAGTTGACTTCCCCATGCACATCCCATAGTTTAGAGGATAGCGGCCCTCAAAAAAAGGTGGGCGAGGAGTACCTCGGCGAGGCGATTTCCACCGGGGCCGGGCGCTCCGGGGCGCGCTCCCGGCCAGTCCTCGACACCGTCGGAGGGGGTTGAGTTGACCGCTGTGACACCACATCCGGTGATCTCTCGACCGCTTCTGCGTCCCCGCGGTGACCGGTTCCTGGGGTATCTGAGGACGACCGATCCGAAGGTGCTGGGCGTGATGTACATCGTCACGTCGTTCGTGTTCTTCGTGGTCGGCGGCCTGCTGGCGTTGCTGATGCGGGCCGAGTTGGCCCGGCCGGGTCTGCAGTTCCTCGCGCCGGAGCAGTACAACCAATTGTTCACGATGCACGGCACGATCATGCTGCTGTTCTACGCGACACCGGTGGTGTTCGGGTTCGCAAATTACGTGCTGCCCTTGCAGATCGGCGCCCCCGACGTGGCGTTCCCCCGGCTGAACGCATTCTCGTACTGGCTGTACGTGTTCGGCGCGTTGATCGCGATCTCCGGGTTTTTCACCCCGGGTGGGGCGGCGGCGTTCGGCTGGACCGCGTATGTTCCGCTGTCCGGGGTGCAGAACTCGCCCGGGGTGGGCGGCGACCTGTGGATCATGGGCCTGGCAGTGTCCGGGTTGGGCACCATCCTGGGTGCGGTAAACATGATCACCACGGTGATCTGCCTGCGCAGTCCGGGCATGACGATGTGGCGGCTGCCGATATTCACCTGGAACATTTTGATCACCTCGATCCTGGTGCTGATCGCGTTCCCGATCCTGACGGCCGCGCTCCTCGGCCTGGCCGCCGACCGGCACTTCGGATCGCACGTGCTCGACCCGGCCAACGGCGGCGCCATCCTGTACCAGCATCTGTTCTGGTTCTTCGGGCATCCCGAGGTGTACATCGTGGCCATCCCGTTCTTCGGCATCGTCACCGAGGTCATTCCGGTGTTCTCCCGCAAACCGGTCTTCGGGTACCGCGGGATGGTGTTCGCGACGCTGGGCATCGCGGCGCTGTCCTCGGCGGTGTGGGCGCACCACATGTTCGCGACGGGCGCCGTGCTGTTGCCCTTCTTTTCGCTGATGAGCTTTTTGATCGCGGTTCCGACAGGCATCAAGTTCTTCAACTGGATCGGGACCATGTGGCGCGGTCAGATCTCCTTCGAGACACCGATGCTGTTCGCCTGCGGGTTCCTGGTGACCTTCTTGTTCGGCGGGTTGACCGGCGTGATGCTGGCCTCCCCGGCGATCGACTTCCATGTCACCGACAGCTACTTCGTGGTTGCGCACTTCCATTATGTGCTGTTCGGGACGATCGTGTTCGCCACTTATTCAGGGATATATTTCTGGTTCCCGAAGATGACTGGCCGGTTCCTGGACGAAAGGTTGGGCCGACTACATTTTTGGACCACCTTCGTGGGCTTCCACGTGACGTTCCTGTTTCAGCATTGGCTGGGTAACATGGGGATGCCCCGCCGGTATCCGGATTACCTGCCCACCGACGGGTTCACGACGCTCAACACGATTTCGACCATCGGGTCGTTCGTGCTGGGTGCCTCGGTGCTGCCGTTCGTATGGAACGTGGTGAAGTCCTGGCGGTACGGCGAGATCACCGCGGCGGACGACCCCTGGGGGTACGGCAACTCCCTGGAGTGGGCCACCAGTTCCCCGCCGCCGCGGCACAACTTCACCTCGCTGCCCCGGATCCGGTCCGAGCGGCCGGCGTTCGAACTGCATCATCCGCACATGGTCGACCGGTTGCGTACCGAGGCGCACCCGCACCGCGGCTGGCGGCCGCTGCGGGCCACTGAGTCCAGCCCGCCCGTTGGTGTCGGAACTGCCTCGATGGATCCGGACGAGACGTCGACATGAGCCACGCTGCCGACGGGCGGGACAAACCCTCCCGCTGGTCCGGCGCTTCCCCGCCCCCCGCACCGGGTCCTGCCCGGTCAGGGGGGCCACACGAAGGACAACCGTACTCGACCGACCCGGGTCGACAGAACACAGAAGGAGGTTCGAACGTCATGAGGACGGCGTTGGGATTATCGGAGTCGGCGACGCGGCGGGTGGTGGCGGCGGCGGGCCAGGCGCCGTCGCTGTTCAACACCCAGCCGTGGCGGTTCCGGCTCGCCCACGACCGCATCGAGATCCACCCCGACCTGGGCCGCCGGCTGATCGCCCACGACCCCGACGACCGGGAACTACGGATCGCCTGCGGCGCCGCGCTGTTCAACCTCCGGTTGGCGCTGCACGCCCATGGCGTGACCCCGGTGGTGACCATCCAACCCGGCGAGGCCCCGGACGCCCTGGCCGTCGTCCGACCCGGCCCGACGACCGTGCAGTCCCGCGACGACGCCGCCCTGTACGCGATGATCGGGCGGCGCCGAACCAACCGACAA
>DATDBV010000338.1:0-9709 GCA_036524715.1 Nakamurella sp.
CACCGTCTCGGCGTACCGGCGGAAGATCTTCTGCTGCTTGCTGCGGGTGGAGTGCTGCAGCAGGTACACCGTCTCCGGGTTGAACAGGTGGATCTCGCCCTCGCGGCGCCACTGGTACTGGCCGCCGATCTCCAGGCCCCGATGCTCCAGGGTCTGCGGGTTCGGCACGAAGGCCAGACTGTGGCGACGCGCGACATCAGAGGCGATGGTGTCCAGGCCGCTGCCGCCGGTGCGGGTGGTGCTGCCGGTGAAGTAGTCGTCCAGCACGTCCTGGTTGAGGCCGAAGACGGCGAACACCTGCGCGGCCCGGTAGGAGCCGACGGTCGAGATGCCCATCTTGCTCATCACCTTGAGCACGCCCTTGCCCAGGGCGTACACGATGTTCTTGACCGCCTTCTCCGGGGTCACGTCGCCGAGCAGGCCGTGCCGGGCGAGGTCCTCCGCCGTCTCGATGGCCAGGTACGGGTTCACCGCACCGGCCCCGTAGCCGAGCAGCGTCGCGACGTGATGGACCTCGCGGGCGTCCCCGGACTCGACGACGAGCGCGACCTTGGTCCGCGACTTCTGCCGGACCAGGTGCTGGTGCACCGCGGAGGTCAACAGCAGCGACGGGATCGGCGCCTTGTCGGCGGTGGAGTGCCGGTCGGACAGCATGATCACCCGGGCGCCCCGGGCGATCGCCTCGTCGGTCTCCAGCCGGCACCGCTCGATCGCCTCCGCCAACGCCGCAGCGCCGCCGCCGACGTCGTACAGGCCGGAGATGGTGGCCGAGGCGAAGCCGGGCAGATTGCCGTCGGCGTTCATCCCCATCAACTTGGCCAGGTCGTCGTTGTCCAGGACCGGGAACGGCAGCACCACCTGACGACAGGACCACGGTCCGGGTTCGAGCAGGTTCGCCTCCGGGCCGATCACCGAGGCCAGCGAGGTGACCACGGCCTCCCGGATGGCGTCCAGCGGCGGGTTGGTGACCTGCGCGAACAGCTGGGTGAAGTAGTCGAAGATCTGCCGCGGCCGATGCGAGAGCACCGCTTCGGGGGTGTCGGTACCCATCGACCCGATGCCCTCGGCACCGGTCGCGGCCATCGGGGTGACCAGGATCCGCAGCTCCTCCTCGGTGTAGCCGAAGATCCGCTGCCGGGCCAGCACGCTGCGGTGCGAGACGGTGACGTGCTCGCGCGGCGGCAACTCGGTCAGCCGCATCAGCCCGGCGTGCACCCAGTCGCGGTACGGGTGCTCGGCCGCCAGCGCCGTCTTCACGTCGGTGTCGTTGAGGATCTTGCCCTGGTCGGTGTCGACCAGGAACATCCGCCCCGGCTGCAGCCGGCCACGTTCGATGACCTTCTCCGGCGCGATCGGCAGCACGCCGGCCTCGGAGGCCAGCACCACGATGTCGTCACTGGTCAGCCACCAGCGCCCGGGCCGCAGGCCGTTGCGGTCCAGGACCGCTCCGAGCAGGGTGCCGTCGGTGAATGTGACACAGGCCGGGCCGTCCCACGGCTCGATCAACGAGGCGTGGAACTCGGCGAACCCGCGGATGGCGGGGTCCAGGGTGGCGTTGTTCTCCCACGCCTCGGGGATCATCATCATCACCGCGTGCGGCAGGCTGCGGCCGCCCAGGTGCAGCAGCTCGAGCACCTCGTCCAGGGAGGCCGAGTCGGAGGCCGCGCCGGGGGTGACGATCGGGAACGCCCGGGACAGGTCGCCGGGGATCAGCGTGGACGAGAGCATGGCCTCGCGGGCGCGCATCCGGTTCCGGTTGCCGCGGACCGTGTTGATCTCGCCGTTGTGCGCCAGGTAGCGGAACGGGTGGGCCAGCGGCCACGCCGGGAATGTGTTGGTGGAGAACCGGGAGTGCACGATGGCGACCGCGCTCATCGTCCGCTGGTCGGTGATGTCGGCGTAGAACGCCGGCAGTTGCTCGGTGGTGAGCATGCCCTTGTAGACGATGGTGCGGCTGGACAGCGACGGGAAGTAGACGCCATCACCGCCGATCTCGGCCTGCGACTCGTGCTCGATCCGCTTGCGGGCCGGGTAGACCATCCGGTCCAGCCCGATGCCGTAGGGCAGGAGGCCGTCCTCGCCGATCGGGCCGGCGATGAACAGCTGCTCGAACGTGGGCATGACGTCCAGCGCCATCTGTCCGACACCGGCGCCCTCGGCGTCGACCGGCACGGTGCGCCAGCCCAGCAGGGTCAGGTTCTCCCCGCCCAGCACCCGGTTGACGATGGCCTTGGCCCTGGCCCGCTCGGCCGGGTCCACCGGGAGCATCGCGATGCCGACCGCGTACGCCTGGCCGTGCCGGGGGTCGGGGCTGACCGGCAGCTCGAAGTCGACCTCGGCCCGCAGCAACTCGTCGGGCACCTGGATGAGGATGCCCGCGCCGTCACCGACGGCCGGGTCCGCACCCGCCGCGCCCCGGTGGTCCAGGTTGATCAGCGCGGTGACCCCGCTGCTGACGATCGCATGGCTGCGTCGGCCCTTGATGTCCGCCACCGCGGCCACGCCGCAGGCGTCACGTTCGTACTGCGGGTCGTACAGCCCCTGAGGGGCGGGTGTTGCCGAGAACTGCACGGCAGACCTCCCGTCGTCGGCAAGGCGACCGCACCGGCGGGAGCCGGCACGGTTGCGGCGTGGAAACCGGTGCTGAAAGCGGTACAACTCGCGTCGCGGCACTGTGGTGCTTCGCGAGGTGGTACTCGGTCCGCGGATCCGTTCATGCTGCGGCGTGCGCTCTGATCGGTCGTGGCGGCGGGCCGTCTGCGGCGTGGAGACCAGCCACCGGGCCCGTGCGCGACACCGGGAGGATAGGGCGGGATCACCGCCGGTCGCCACCGTTGTCCACGCACATGTCCTGATCACGGGGACACCGGGACGACGATGGCCCAGTGGACCAAAACTACCGCACGGGTCCCACCTGCCGGTAATCGAAACGAGTCCCGAGGAGCGCGGAGCACAGCAGTAACAGGGCCGTCATAATCGGGCCTGTTCGCGACCGGAGGACCTGTTGAAAAGTCAGGTGGTGCCGCGACCGTTGTCGGCCGGATGCGGGTCGGCTGCCGGCTCCCCGTCGGCGCTGTCGGCGCTTCCCGCGCGGCCGTCCTCGTCGGTGGCCCGGTCCCGCTTCCGGTCCGGGCCCCAGACGATCGCCGGGTCCTCCCGCGGCACGTTCCGTCGCAGGTACAGGAACAGCACCGCGCCGATGAACACAATGATCGAGGTGAACACGTTGATCCGCAGGCCCAGGAAGTGGTTGGCCGGGTCGATGCGCAGCATCTCGATCCACACCCGACCCAGCGTGTAGCCGGCGACGTACACGGCGAACGCCCGGCCGCCCCCCAGGGTGAACCGCCTGTCGGCCCAGACGACCAGGGCGGCCACGCCCAGGCACCACAGCAGCTCGTACAGGAATGTTGGCTGGTAGGTGCCGCACAGCACCTCGGGGGTGGCCTTGACGTAGTCGGTGGGGAACTCGCAGTTGCCGTCGGCCGGGATGACGCCGGCGACGCCGGCTGGGGTGCGGACGAACACTTCCAAGCCCCACGGCATGGTCGTCGGCGCGCCGAAGAGTTCCTGGTTGAAGTAGTTCCCCAGGCGGCCGATGGCCTGGGCCACCGCGATACCGGGGGCGACCGCGTCGGCGTACGCACTCAGCGGGACCTTGTAGAAGCGGCAGCCGATCCAGGCGCCGACCGCGCCGAGCGCGATCGCGCCCCAGATGCCCAACCCGCCGTTCCAGATCGCGAAGGCGTTCCAGGGGTTGCGGCCCTCGCCGAAGTACAGCTGGTTGTCGGTGATGACGTGGTAGATCCGGCCGCCGATGATGCCGAACGGGACGGCGAACACGGAGACGTCGGTGACCCGGCCGGGCCGGCCGCCGCGGGCGACGAATCGCTTGTTGCCGATCCAGACCGCCACGACGATGCCGGCGATGATGAAGATCGCGTAGGCCCGCAGCGCGACCGGTCCCACATACCAGACCCCCTGCGGCGGGGACGGGATGGCCGCCAGGAAGCCGCCGGTCACGGGCCAACCGCCAGCTGCCGCACGGCCGGGCGGGCCCTCGGGGCGCTTCGGATGGCTGCCCGGATCCCCGCGGCGAGTTCGGCGGCCAGGTGGGCGGCGCCGTCCCGGCCACCGTCGGCGTAGGCGCCCAGGAACGCGGAGCCGACGATCACCGCGTCCGCGTACTCGGCGATCTGCCCGGCCTGCTCACCGGTACGGACGCCCAGGCCCACACCGATCGGCAGGTCGGTGACGGTGCGGCAGCGGGCGACCAGGTCCGGCGCGGCCGTTGACACCTGGTCCCGGGCCCCGGTCACGCCCATCACCGATGCCGCATACACGAAGCCGCCGCCGGCGGCCGCGGTCAGCGCGATCCGCTCCACCGACGACGAGGGCGCGACCAGGAAGATCGGGTCGATCCCGTGCTTGTGGACCGCGTCCAGCCACTCGCCGGCCTCGTCGACGATCAGGTCGGGGGTGATGACGCCCGCTCCGCCGGCCGCGGCCAGGTCGCGGGCGAACGCGTCCACGCCGTAGGCCAATACCGGATTGAAATACGTCATGACGACCGCCCGGCCGCCGCGGGACGTCACGGACTCGACGATGTCGAAGGTGTCCCGGACCCGGAACCCGCCCGCCAGCGACTGCCGGGCGGCGTGCTGGATGACCGGGCCGTCCAACACCGGGTCGGAGAACGGGAGGCCGACCTCGACCAGGTCGCAGCCGCCGTCGATGATCGCCGCGTACAGGTCCTTGGACGCGGTCAGATCCGGATAACCCGCGGGTAGGTAGCCGACCAGGGCGGCCCGGCGCTCCCGCCTGACGGCCGCGAACATGTCGTCGAGGTTGGTCACTGGACGGCTCCGGTCGGCTCGGCCAGCTTGAACCAGCGCATCGCGGTCTCCATGTCCTTGTCACCGCGGCCGGAGACGTTCACCAGCACGATGCCGTCGGGCCCGATCTCCCGGGCCAGGTCGACCGCACCGGCCACGGCGTGCGCGGACTCGATGGCCGGGATGATGCCCTCCGTCCGGGACAGCAGCGCGAACGCGTCCATCGCCCGGGTGTCGGTGATCGGCCGGTACTCGGCCCGGCCGATCTCGGCCAGGTGCGAATGCTCCGGGCCGACCCCGGGGTAGTCCAAACCGGCGCTGATCGAGTGCGACTCGATGACCTGGCCGTCGGAGTCCTGCAGCAGGTACGAGCGGGCGCCGTGCAGCACGCCCACCGACCCACCGCTGATGGTCGAGGCGTGCCGCCCGGTCTCGATTCCATCTCCGCCGGCCTCCAGGCCGACCAGCCGCACGTCCGGATCGTCCAGGAAGGCGTGGAAGATGCCCATCGCGTTCGACCCGCCGCCGACGCAGGCGGCAACGGCGTCGGGCAACCGCCCGGTCCGGTCGAGCACCTGGGCGCGGGCCTCCAGGCCGATGACCCGCTGGAAGTCGCGGACGATCACCGGAAACGGATGCGGCCCGGCCACCGTGCCGAAGAGGTAGAAGGTGTGATCGACGGTGGCCACCCAGTCCCGGAACGCCTCGTTGATGGCGTCCTTGAGGGTCGCCGATCCGGCGTCGACCGCGACCACCTCAGCGCCCAGCAGGCGCATCCGGGCGACGTTGAGCGCCTGCCGCTGCGTGTCGACCCGGCCCATGTAGACGCAGCAGTCCAGGCCGAGCAGCGCGGCGGCGGTCGCGGTGGCCACCCCGTGCTGGCCGGCGCCGGTCTCCGCGATCAGCCGGGTCTTGCCCATCCGCCGGGCCAACAGCGCCTGGCCGAGCACGTTGTTGATCTTGTGACTGCCGGTGTGGTTGAGATCCTCACGCTTGAGCAGGATCCGGGCCCCGCCGATCTCGGCGGTCAGCCGCGGGGCGTCGGACAACGGGCTGGGCCGGCCGGCATAGTTGACGGCCAAATCGTCCAGCCGGGCCAGGAAGTCCGGGTCGCGCCGCGCCTTGCGGTAGTGGTCGGCGACCTCGTCCAGCGCGCCGACCAGCGCCTCGGGCAACCAGCGGCCGCCCATCGTGCCGAAGTAGCCACGCTCGTCGGGATCGTGGTCGGTGCCGGCAAGCCCGTCCGACGGGCGTGGCAGATCGACGGCCGCTTGCGCGGGCACACTCATTTGTTGTTGCTCCAGAGGACGTTCAGCGGGCCGGGCGCGGGCAGGACGGGTGGGAACCGGCGGTCACCAGGTCGGCCAGCGCGGCCCGGGGGTCACCGCTGGTGACCAGTCCCTCGCCCACCAGCACGGCGTCCGCGCCGGCGCCGGCATAGGCCAGCAGATCCGACGGACCACGCACCCCGGACTCGGCCACGGTGACCACGTCCGAGGGTAGCCCCGGCGCGATCCGGGCAAAGACGTCCCGGTCGATCTGCAGCGTGGTCAGGTCCCGGGCGTTGACGCCGATCACCTTGGCCCCGGCGGCCAGGGCCCGGTCGGCCTCGGCCTCGGTGTGGATCTCGACCAGAGCGGTCATGCCCAGCGACTCCACCCGCTCCAGCAGGCCGATCAGCACATTCTGATCCAGCGCCGCGACGATCAGCAGCACCAGGTCGGCGCCGTGCGCCCGCGCCTCATGCACCTGGTAGGGGCTGACGATGAAGTCCTTGCGGAGCACGGGGATGTCCACCTCGGCGCGGACCGCATCCAGGTCGGCCAGGCTGCCGTTGAATCGGCGCTGCTCGGTGAGCACGGAGATCACCCGGGCGCCGGCCTCGGCGTAGATGCGGGCCAGCGCGGCGGGGTCGGCGATGGCGGCCAGCGCTCCCTTGGAGGGGCTCGCCCGCTTCACCTCGGCGATGACGCCCACACCCGGCTCGAGCAGCACCGGAAGCACCGAACGCGGCGGTGGGGCGTTCCGAGCCATCGCCCGGACGTCGGCCATCGACACCTGCGCCTCACGCGCGGCGAGATCCTCCAGAACGCCCACCAGGATCCCGTCCAGCACGTTCACGCGATGGTCTCCTTCTCGGGCCCTGGTCTCTGTTCTCGGCGTCCGCCGCCGCCACTGAAAATTGCCACCAACGTCACACTTGCGCCGCTCGTCCTTATGTAGCGCGTTCGTTGTCGTCATGGTAGCCGCCCGGCGAGGGCCCCTTTGACGCGGCCGGGTCGGTCGGATCGGTCCCGGCATCGAGAGCCTTCCACCAGTCGGCCGGGTCGGTGGAGGCGGGATCGGTCCGCCGGGCCGGCGCGGCCGGCGACGGTGCGTCGTAGCGGGCACCGAGCCGGCGCCGGCCGCCCAGTCCGGCCGCGACGAGTGCCCCGGCCAAAGCCAGCAGCGCGCCGCCGACCAGCGCCAGGAGGGGGCCGGCCGGATGGAGCTCGGCCGGCCCAGCCGGGTCGGCGGGGCGGACCAGTGCGGTGGTCAGCGCGGCCGGTGCACCGCCCATCGCCATCGCCGCGCGAACCGAGACGAGCAGTCCGCCGGCCAGCAGGAGGATCCCGATCAGCCGCCGGAACCAGCCCCGGGTGGCCAGGCAGGCGCCGAACCCGGCCAGCGCGACCAGTGCCACCGGTACCAGCTCCGGAAGGCAGTCGGCGCCGGAGGCGGTCAGCGTCAGCGGCCCGCTGAGCGGGTCGACGTAGTCGGCGGTCCACCAGGTCATCGCGGCGGCGCCGGCGCACGCGGCGGCCCCGAGCAGCACCAGGATCGCCAGGACGGCGGCGGGCCGGGCCGTCGGGCGGTCGGGTCGGGTCGTCATCGGCGTGGCCGGCACTGTCTTGGCGGCGGGAGGCGCGCCGGGGAACATCCGGTCGCGCCGGACGACCCGATGTTCCCCAACCACCCGGAACCCGCCGCCGAATCAACCGTCCCGGGCAAACCTCGGCCGCATCCCGCGGAGCATCCGGGCGCTCCCTGGGCCCGCACGGTCCGCGGCGAGCCCCGGCAGAACTCCACGCGCTCAGTCACCGACCACCCGCATCGTCGAGGCCGCGCCGACGGCGGCGATGACCGCGGCCGCCTTGTTCCGGCACTCCGCGTCCTCGTTCGCGGGCACCGAGTCCGCCACCACCCCAGCGCCGGCCTGCACGTAGGCCGTGCCGGCGGCCACCAGGGCGGTGCGGATGGTGATCGCGGTGTCGGCGTCGCCGGCGAAGTCCAGGTAGCCGACCACCCCCCCGTACACGCCACGGCGGAGCGGTTCGAGCTCGTCGATGATCTGCATGGCCCGCGGCTTCGGCGCGCCGGACAGGGTGCCGGCGGGGAAGCAGGCCGCCAGGGCGTCGTAGGCGGTGCGGTCGGGGGCGAGCTGACCGATCACCGTCGACACGATGTGCATGACATGGCTGTACCGCTCGATGGTGAAGAAGTCGACCACCTTGACGGTCCCGGGTGCGCAGACCCGGCCGAGGTCGTTGCGACCCAGGTCGACCAGCATCACGTGCTCGCTGCGTTCCTTCTCGTCGGCGAGCAGGTCCTTGGCCAGCAGGACGTCGTCCTCCTCGGTGTGCCCGCGAGGTCGAGTGCCGGCGATCGGGTGCATCGTGACGCGCCCGTCCCGGACCGTGACCAGGGCCTCCGGGGACGATCCGACGACGGCGATCGGCTCGCCGTCCGGGGTCGGCAACCGCAGCAGGTACATGTACGGGCTGGGGTTGGTGGCCCGCAGCACCCGGTAGATGTCCAGCGGGTCGGCCTCGGTGGCGACGTCGAACCGTTGCGACAGCACGATCTGGAAGGCGTCACCGGCCCTGATGTGCTCCTTGGCGACCTCCACCATTGCCCGGTAGTCGGTGGACGACGTCCGCCGGACAACGTCCGGCATCTGGTGTGCGAAGACCGCCGCGGGAAGCGATGTCGGGGCTGCCAAACGCGCGCTCATGGCGCCGAGCCGGGCCACCGCCGCGTCGTAGGTGGCGTCCACCCGCTCATCACTGTTGTCCCAGTTCACCGCGTTCGCGATGAGCGTGACCGTGCCCTCGTGATGATCGAGGGCCGCGAGGTCCGTGGCGAACAGCATGACCAACTCGGGAACACCGAGGTCATCCACGGTGCCTGTGCTCGCGCCCTTGGTTGACCCGATCCTCTCCAGTCGGCGGACCACGTCGTACCCGAGGTAGCCGACCATGCCCCCCGTCAACGGCGGCAGCCCCGACAACGGGTCGGTGTGCAGGAGCCGCACGGTCTCCGCAAGTACGTGCAGCGGGTTGCCGCCGGTGGGGAGCCCGACTGGCGGTGTACCCAGCCAGATCGCCTCGCCGTCGCGTTCGGTCAGCGCGGCCGGTGCAGCCACCCCGACGAAGGACCAGCGCGACCACGAGTGACCGTTCTCCGCGGACTCCAGCAGGAAGGTGCCGGGGCGATCTCCGGCCAGCGTGGCGTACAGGCCGACGGGGGTGATGGCGTCCGCCAGCAACCGCCTGGTCACGGGGATGACGCGCCGATCTTGCGCGAGTTCGCGGAACTCGTCCCGGGTCGGGCTGATCTCGCCCAGGGCACTGAGAGCGCCGCGCAGCGGCGCGACGGAAGGTACTGACATGGCGGCCATTCTGCCGTCCGCGCGGGTCTGTGCTGTGCAATCGTGCCGGGGAGTGCAGTGAACAACCCGCTGGGTCGATTGGCAGTCCTCCTTCGTCGGGTCCGACTGGCGGCCGGTCGTACGGTTGGCGAATGACCGTCGCGGCTTGGACCGATTCGCAGACCGAGGCCGATCTGCGTGGCCGGGGTTCACTCAAATGGTCCGGGACGGCGCCAGGGGTGAT
>DATDBV010000339.1:0-3460 GCA_036524715.1 Nakamurella sp.
TTGTCGAGGCGATCGGGTCGTCGGCCGCGCTGGACCGCGGCGAGATATCCGTCGTCGTCGTCCCGGCGCGGCCCGACCCCGACGGCGACAGGCTGATCATCGGCCCGGAGGCGGTCAGCGCCGACACCGGATACGTGAACAACTGCCTGCTCGAACCCACCGACGCCGCCAAGCGGCTCACCGGCTCGGTTCGGCGACTGATGGATGCGCCCCTTCCACTCAACTGAGCAACTGCGCCGACGGCCTCAGGGCCCCGATGCTCCAGTCGTCGGGACTGGTCGCGATGGCTGCCGGCCGTCATCGAGGGGGCGGTTTCGGTCCTTCCCATCTCCCGTGAAGGACCGAAACCCGTCCCTCGATCGTGAACGGGGGTCGGCCGTCTCCAGGTATGGAGGGCCCGGTACGAGACCGGGTGCAGGTCGGCCGGTCGAGCTGCCGGGGCATCACTCGCCTGGCCCGGGCCCGCCTTCCTGGCCGACGCGCTGGTCGGGCTCGCCGGCAGCGTGTGCCGGCTCGGCCGCTGCCCGGGCCGGCGTGTGCACTCGGCCTTCGCAGAAATGACGTTACCCACCAACGTATCTCCGGATGTCGGCCGTCGGCCCATCGTCGCACCATCGGCGTCGGGGTAGGGTGCCTCAAACGGCGGTCGACGTCGTTGGCCGGTCCGCGCGGGTGGGGCAGATCCACCCCCGGCACGGTGAAAATGAACCGCGCGATCGACGGTCCGGCGATAGGACAGAACCTTGTCGGGCACCGGGCGGCGGGCGGACGAAGGTGGGTGTGCGCTTGTGCCTGATCCGTTGACGACGTCCCGGTTGGTGCTGCGCGGATGGCAGGTCGACGATGCCAATGAGGCGTTGACCGTCTTCGGCCGGACCGAGGTCACCCGGTGGCTCAGCCCCGTCATGGATGCGGTGTCGGATGCGGCATCGATGCGCCTGCTGCTGCAGCAGTGGATCGCCGAGGACGCTCGTGCGACGCCGCCGACCGGGCGGTGGGCCGTCCAACGGGTGGAGGACGGCCGGGTGATCGGGGGTGTGATCCTGCTGCCGTTGCCGCCGGGGGACAACGATCTGGAGATCGGCTGGCAGCTGAATCCCGACGCCTGGGGGCACGGGTATGCCACCGAGGCGACCCGGGTCGTGGCCGAGTGGGCGTTCAGCCAGTCGGTCTCCGAGCTGTTCATCGTCGTTCGACCCGGGAATGCTCGGGCCGTGGCCGTGGCCCGTCGCAACGGCATGACGTGGGTGGGTGAGACCGCAAAGTACTTCGGGCTGACACTGCAGGTCTACCGTCTCCGCCCGGGGGATCTGGATGGATCGGCCGAGCAGGTTGAACTGCCGGGATCGCCGTCCAGGTAGGGGATTCGGCACCGGCTGAGGCCGGCACGGGTCAGCGGTGGGGCGATGATCGCCACCGCAACACCGGCGACCACCGCCTCGTTCACCGGTGGGGTCCTGACGGTTATCGGCGACAACCAGGACAACACGACCGTGCTGACCCTCGGCGGGCGGACGATCACCCTGCCGCAGGCGCAGATCTCGCAGCTCTGATCGGTGGACGGGGCCCGTCCCGGGCATCGATCCGGGACGGGCACGTCGCCGCGCACCCCCCGGACGGTCGCCGTCCGGGCTCAGGACGGTGGGCCGGACTCGGCCCGCTCCTTGAGTTGTTGCAGCCCCTTCTCGAAATCCCCGCCGATCAGCTTGTCGAAGTTGAGCACCTTGTTCATCGCCGACATCACCGCGGAGCGCTTCCCGGTCATCTGCCAGGTCACCCTGGTCGCCGCGCCGGCGGCATCGGGCTCCAGGACGAACGTCACGTCGTTGCTGGCCTTGAACGGTTTGACGAAATCGAGGCGGATCCGGATCTCCCGGTCGGTCGAGTCAGTGATCTGCATGCTCCCGCGGCCGGCCTTGCGGTTGCCGGTCCAGGCGTAGGCGGCCCCGACCCCCCGGTCCGGGCCGGTATAGGTGCGCTGCAGGTCGGGATCGACGCCCTCCCATGGTGACCAGTTGAACCACTCGTGGAAGTCGTTGATCAGGGCGTGCACCGCGGCGGCCGGCGCCTGGATGGTGGTGCTGCGGGCGAGTTCGAAGTCGGTCACGGCGATGGGCTCCTGCCGTCGGTGTTCCGGTCCGGTGACGGTCATTGACCCTACCGATGACGCCGGACCATCGTAGGGTCGTCCTGCGCCGGGCCGTTCACCTCGACCACCGCCCCCCGGCGGGCCCTGGATGCTCTTCGTCGCCGGTCGCGCGCGACTCGCTGACCGGACGCCCCGATGATGCCGGGTGGTCGCCGCCGGACTGATCAGCCCGCCCACCCTCATGGGTTCGTCGGTGCGCAAGAGTCTGCCGGAGATCGATCCCGCCATTCTGGACGATCGATTCCAAGGTCCCGTGTTGGTGACGTGACGCGGACCGAAGTTGTCCCGCTGGCGCGAACCGGCGCGTCATCAGCGGAGCTGGACCCACTCCGACTCCAGCCGAACATGTCGCCGCCCGGACCTCTCGCGCGCCGGTCGACGTCGACGATCTCGCCGTCGTACCACGCCGGGTGCCCAGACCGTGCGCCGGCTGGGCATCCCCGGGTTTGACCGCGGACGGCCTGGATCCAGCCTGGATCCCAGGCTGGTCGACGACGTGGTGGCCAAGACCGGAAGCTCGAGCAGCACCAAGGGACCAAGGGCAACCCGATCGACCTGACCCCGCAGGAGCTGCACCCTGCACCAGGCCAACGACCACTCCGCCCGGGACCGGAGCAACCGATCGACCTGACCCCGCAGGAGCTGCACCTGGCTCTGGTCGCCGCATTCTGACGCTGGTCTGGGCGCGCGCTGTCGGCGATTCGGGCCTGCCTCGCGCCGCCGGCGTCAGGACGGAAGACCGGCGTCAGGACGGAAGAAAAGTGCGGCTGGTCGCACTTTCCTTCCGCTGGAACCTGGGTATCCGCGCGACATGTCGGCCTGACCCGAGCGCAGGCTCTTCGGCGCGCCCCCGCCCGTCCGCCTCGGGATGTACACCGCCTGCTCGGCTTGGCCGCGGAAAATCCGGTCGCCCCCGGCGACTCGGAGTTCCGCAACTCCCAGCAAACCCCACCCTTTCGGCCGCCCGACCGCTCGCGCGGACGATCCGGTCGCCCCCAGCGACTCGAAGTTCCGCAGTCGCGACCATTCGCGAACACTGACGCCTTTGGAGCCCCTTGGAATCAGTCATCTAGTGGTTCAAGTCCGGCTTCCCAAGAAAAGCACGCCCGTGCTACTCTGCTCGGGTGGGCAAGGGCGCGGCGACCAAGGTGGCCATCCTGGACGAGGCCGTGCAGGTCGCCTCGCGGGACGGTTTCGGCGGGCTGTCCGTCGGGCTGCTCGCCGAGCGCACCGGGATGAGCAAGAGCGGACTGTTCGCGCACTTCGGCTCGATGGAGGCGCTGCAGCGCCAGGTGCTCACAAGGGCGCAGG
>DATDBV010000340.1:0-4898 GCA_036524715.1 Nakamurella sp.
GTCGCGTCCGACGCGGCGCCCCACCAGATCCGGTCGCGCAGACCCGGCGAATGAGGCTCGACGCGCAGGAGCCCGGGCGGGCTCGGGAACATGGGCCGCGGGTTGGGTTCGGCGAAGCCCTCGCCGCGCAGGACGTCCAGGAAGACCTCGGCGTGGTCGCGCGCCATGTCCGCGTCCGTGCTCCCCTCCCCCGGCGCGTAGCCGAAGTAGCGGAAGCCGTCGATGACCTGCTCCGGCGACCCGCGGCTGATGCCGAGCTGGAGGCGACCACCGGCGATCAGGTCCGCGGCACCCGCGTCCTCGGCCATGTACAGCGGGTTCTCGTAGCGCATGTCGATCACGCCGGTGCCGATCTCGATGCGACTCGTGCGCGCGCCGACCGCCGCCAGCAGCGGGAACGGCGAGCCCAGCTGGCGGGCGAAGTGGTGCACGCGGAAATAGGCACCGTCCGCGCCGAGCTCCTCCGCCGCGACCGCCAGGTCGATCGACTGGTGCAGCACGTCGCTCGCCGTCCGCGCCTGCGAGTGCGGCGAGTTCGACCAGTGCCCGAAGGACAGGAAACCAATCTTCTTCACGGCTTGTTGAACGCTCAACTTTCCGGTCGTATTCCGCGGCGGGTAGGCGAAATCTACCCGGTGACGTCACCGGCGTGCTTTGGCCGAGATCCGCACGGGCAGTCAAAGACAGCTGCCCAGGTGGATCTCGGCGAACCTTCGGCCTGCGGCCTGGGATTCCGCGCGGGCCGGCGAAATCGAGGGCAGTTCCCGCGCCGCCGTTCAGTGCCAATCGCTGATCGGCACGTCCCGCGGCGCCGGCGCGCCGGTGCCGGTCTCGACCAGCGACTTCAGGCTCATCAGGAACGAGCCCCACTTGGTGCTGCAGTGGTGCATGAACTCGACCGGCTCGACCCAACCCTGGTGTGCGAACAGCACGATCGTGTAGGCGCCGTTCTGGCGCAGCTTCCAGCCGATCGTCGTGCCGACCCATTCCGGCGGTCCGTCGACCACCCGCCAGGTGACCCGTTCCGCCGGACGCGCGTCGATCACCTCCATGTCGAACCCGCCGACCGGTGGGAACCGGAACTCGAGGACACCGCCGACGTCACCGCTGCCCCTGGTGTCCTCCGTCCACCAGCCAGCGAGTCCTTCGACCGTCGTCAGTGCCTGGTACACCGCCTCCGGCGTGGCGTCCTCGACCCCGATCCGATGCAGAATGTCCACCATTTCCGTGCTCCCTTCAATCCTGCTGACGGTCGTTTTGTCGTTCGATCGCCTCGGCGATCCGCTTGATCCGGTGCAGCCGGGCGTCCCAGGCCGCCCCGACCGTCGAGAGTTGCGCGACTGCCCGGGCCACTTGTGCCTCGTCGACCCGATACCTCTTCTCCCGACCTGCCGGCGACGCCCGGACCAGGCCGACCTGGTCCAACACGGCCAGGTGCTTGGCCACGGCCTGCCGGGTGACCGGCAGTTGCCGGCTCAGCGTGGTGGCGGTGCCGACGCCCTCGACGAGCAGCAGGTCGAGCATCCGTCGCCGGGTCGGGTCGCCGACGGCCGACCAGAGGTCGTCGTCGACCGCGGTGGTCACGCTCTTGCCGCCAGGGTCGCGACGTACGGGGCGAGCCGAGGCAGGTAGTAGGCCCAGCCGGTCTCGTGCTCGTGGTACTGCTGCTCGAGAACAGCAGCTTCCCAGCCCATCTCGCGGAAGCCGGTCTCGGTCATGCGCAGCAGCGTGCCGCCGCGCGACGGGGTCAGATCGAAGGTGACAAGCAGCGAGTTGTCCGTGGTGGCCGGTTCGCCGGTCGGGTGGGTCCAGCGGAACGAGAACGAGTGGGGTGGGCGGGTGTCCATGACGGTGAAACCGACGACGACGCCGCCGCCATTGCCGTCACCGAAAGAGATCTCGCCCGTCGACCCGGGTGTCGGCTCGTAGCGGGCATCGTCCGGCCACCACTGCCGCAGGTGCTCCGGACGGCTGACCACGTCGAAAACGATCTCCGGTGCCGCCTCGATGAAGATCTCGCGCTCGATCGTCCCGAACTCCATGTCATCCTCCTGCAACCAGTGGTTGCGTACGAACGTAGCCCGATCGAACGCGATGCGCAACCATCAGTTGCGTATTCGAATTTGCAGCCCGGTCGGCGCGATCGCCGCGTTGATCGCAGGGACAGCGCCGGCTGGGCTGCAGCCCAGCGGTCGCCGTCCACTGAACCGGGGTTGCGCATCCCACCCCCAGGTTGCGCAACTGCGGCTCACCCGATCCCGATCCCGACGCCCGGCCCCCGCGACCCCCGGCCCCGCGGCCCTGCGACCCCCGCGGCCCCACCCGCGCTCGCAACGACGCATCGCACCCCTTCCGACCATGAGGTAGGAACGCCCGCAACGACTCGTGCGCCGCATGCGCGCTCCGTGGAGGCCGGTAGTGTCCCGGGGGTGCAACGGCTGGTTTTTCTCGACTTCGACGGAACGTACGCCCACCACGGAGTGGTGCCGGCCGGGCACGTCGAGGCCGTGCGGGCGGTACGCGCGGCCGGCAACGGGGTGTTTCTGTGCACCGGGCGACCGCGGTCGATGATCCCCAGCGGCGTGCTCACCGAGTTCGACGGCTTCGTCGCGGCCGCCGGTGGGTTTGTCGAGATCGCCGGGCAGGTGCTGGCCGACGAGCGGTTCCCGGCCGACCTGGCCGCCCGGGTGGTGAAACTGCTGGACGGTCACGACGTGGCGTACCTGCTGGAGGCGCCGGAAGCCGTCTACGGCCCGCCGGGTGTCGACCGGCGGCTGGCCGAGCTGCTGGCCGGGCGCCTGCGCTCCACCGACAGTCCCGAACGGGAGGGGCCGTTGGACATCCTCGCCGCGCTGCGCATGGCCGACGACCTGACCGGCGCCTCGTTCGGCAAGATCACCTACTTCGAATCGCCGGTTTCCATTTCGTCTCTGGCCGAGCAGATCGGCCCGGAGGTCGGGGTGTTGCCCAGCTCGATCCCGGACATGGGTGACTCGGCCGGGGAGATCTATCTGACCTGGATCAACAAGGCGGTCGGTATGCAGAAGGTCGCCGACCATCTGGGCGTGGATCGCGAGCAGGTGGTCGGCGTCGGTGACGGGCCGAACGATCTGGAGATGCTGGAGTATGCCGGGGTCGGGGTGGCCATCGCCGGCAGCAACCCGCGGGTGCTCGCGGTGGCGGACATGGTGGCTCCCGGGCCGCACGAGGAGGGTTTGGTCGCCGCCTTCGCCGAACTCGGGCTGGTCGGGGCCTGATCGGTTCAGGCCGACCGTCCCTGGCCGACCTACCTTGGCCGAATGTGGGTCGCGGCGGACGCGATCTCGGGCGGCAGGCGGCCGGGCGTGCGAACCAGGGACGAGCATGACGGATTCGGGCGGGCGTGCCGGTGGACCGCACCCGATCGAGTGTGCAAGACACGCCCTTCCGGTCGCGCACAAAGGGCGTGGTTGTGCACACTCGACCCGCGGGCGGGCGCGATGCGAAGCTTCGGTTCACGGATCCCGCGCCTACCCTCGGTCCCATGCCCGACCCGAAGGTGATCGACTGGCTGCTCGACGCGGACCCGACGATCCGTTGGCAGGTGCTGCGCGACCTGTTCGACGCTCCCGAGGCACGGTGCCGGGCCGAACGGGCGAGGGTCGAAACCGACGGCTGGGGTGCCCGTCTGCTCGCCCACCAGGATGCCGACGGGCAGTGGGCCGGCGGCTCGTTCGTACCGGCCGGGTTCAACCCGCAGATCTGGGAGCGCGAGGGTCAGCCGTGGACGGCGACCACCTACGCGCTCACCCAGCTGCGGGAGTTCGGCTTGGATCCGGCGTCCGACCGCATGCGGCGGTCGGTCGATCTGATCGGCGCGCACTCCCGGTGGGACCACGACGGGCAGCCGTTCTGGGAAGGTGAGGTCGAGGAGTGCATCAACGGCCGGACCGTCGCCGACGGCGCGTACTTCGGCGTCGACATCGCCCCGATCGTGCGGCGGTTGCTGGACGAGCGGCAGCCCGACGGCGGCTGGAACTGCGAACGGGCGAACGGTTCCGTCCGGTCGTCGTTCGACACCACCATCAACGTGCTCGAAGGGCTGCTCGAGTTCGAGCGGGCGACCGGTGGCAGCGCGGCGGTCCGGGCCGCCCGGGCCGGCGGCGAGCGGTTCCTGCTGGACCGCAGGCTTTTCCGGCGGCTGAGCACCGGTGAGGTGGCCGACGCGGGCTTTCTCGATCTGATCTATCCGGCGCGCTGGCACTACGGGGTGCTGCGCGCGCTCGACCATTTCCGGGCCGCGTCGTTGATCGACGGCACCGCCCCGGATCCGGCGCTAGCCGAGGCGATCGAGGTGGTCCGGTCCCGGCGGCGGCCGGACGGTCGCTGGCCGCTGGATCGGCGGCTGCGCGGCCGGATCTGGTTCGAGCTGGACGACGGGCCGGGTGAGCCGTCGCGCTGGGTCACCCTGCTGGCACTGCGGGTTCTGCGGTGGTGGGACGGCTCAGCGTGACATCGGGCCGGCGGTGACGGCGACCAGGAACGGGTCGACGACGGCGTGGAAGGCGTCCGGGTCGTCCCGCCGGACGCCGAGGACGTCGGTCAGCCAGACCTCGCTGCTGCTGCGCAGCTGCTCGAGGTCGAACCGGGGTGATCGGCCGTGGCCTCGCAGCTCTGCCGCGACGATCCGGTAGTCGTTCTCCCACCGCCGGACCGCGTCGGGCCACGCCGTCCCGGCCTCGGTCAGCCCGTGCAGCAACAGCAGCGAAGGTGGAACACCCACGATCCCCCCTGCCTCGACGTCGTCGTCTGATTGTGAGAGAAGGGCACGCCGGGAGCGAGCCGAATGCACGCGATCCCGACCCGCGGGGGCTCGGTCAGGAGAAGGGTCCGTTCAGCACCACCACTGCAGCAGCATG
>DATDBV010000341.1:0-4348 GCA_036524715.1 Nakamurella sp.
CCGCCCTGGAAAGGCTCAAGTCGGCGATCTGCGCCCGGCAGGCCCGGGTCACCGACGCGTTCGCCGCCGCACAGGAGGCGACGCCGATCAAGGCCGGCTCGAAATCCCGCGACGCCCGCCGCTCGGTCTGCGCCCAGGTCGGATTGGCCCGCCGGGACAGCCCGCACCGGGGCAACCGGCACGTCGGCCTGGCGGCGACCCTGGTCCACGAGATGCCGCGCGTGCTTGCCGCCCTGGAGCGCGGCGAGACCAGTGAGTGGCGGTGCACCATCATCGCCCGGGAGACCGCGCACCTGAGCCCGGAGCACCGGGCGCAGATCGACGCCGCCATCGCCGACCAGTTGCACGGCTGGGGCGATGCCCGCACCGAACGGGAGGTTCGGGCGTGGGCGCGGCGGCTGGACGCCCAGGGTGCCGCCGACCGGGCGGCCAAGGCCGCTGCGGATCGGCGGGTGACCATCCGACCGGCCCCGGACTGCATGACCTACCTGACTGCGCTGCTGCCGATGAAGGAGGGCGTCGCCGTCTACGGGGCGCTGCACCGCGCGGCGATGGCCGGCGCGGTCGACCCGGACGAGCACCGCTCGAAGGGACAGATCATGGCCGACACCCTCACCGACCGGGTCCTGACCCCCGGTCAGGGTGAACCCGTCGCGCCGGCGGTCGAGGTGCACCTGGTGATGACCGATCGCACCCTGCTCGACGCCGACGACGAGCCGGCCCAGGTCGTCGGCTACGGGCCGATCCCCGCCCCGGTGGCCCGGGACCTGGTCAGGGCCGACAAGAAGACCAAGGTGTGGGTCCGCCGGCTCTACACCGATGCCGCGACCGGCGAGCTGGCCGGCGCCGACGCCCGCCGACGCGACTTCCCCGAGGTGGCCAGGGCGTTCCTCACCGCCCGGGACCAGATCTGCCGCACGCCCTATTGCGGGGCCCCGATCCGGCACGCCGACCATGCCCTCGCGGTCGCCAAGGGTGGTGTCACCGACGTGCGCAACGGCAACGGCCGCTGCGCCTGCTGCAACCTGACCAAGGATCTGGCCGGCTGGGCGACGATCGTCCGCGACGGCACCATCGTCACCACCACACCCACCGGCCAGCGGTATTCGAGCCGGGCACCCCGACCACCGCGATCGGGCCACTGGATGCCGACCATCGAGCTCGACATGCAATGGCCCGGTCGGCCCCGCGCCGGCTGAGGTTCATCGCCGCTGGCGGCCGAAGAGCTTGAAGCGTGACCGTTTCCACGGCGGTCGCGCCAGCTCGGCCTCGGCCGCCCGCGGCGCCGCGCCGACCGCCCACCCGGCGCGGAACTCGGCCAGAGCGACCTCGTATTCGGATCGGTCGAACTCGAAGGGGCCGACATCGGTGAGGCGCTGGTCGTCGTCGAACGGCTCGTAGTTGGTCTGGTAGCCCAGCACTCCAGGCAGACGGACAGCGGGACCCGCCCGTCGTCGAGGTCGGAGCTGCGCTCGCCCAGCACCGAGTCGATGTCGTCGTCGGGCGGCCAGAGCGCGCCGAGCTCCTACCGGTCATCTCGAAACGCCGTTCACGGCGGTCAGGCCGAAGGTGTACTTCACAGCCGGGAAACTGCCCGTTCGCGGGCATTCCTACGTGAGGCACCGATCAGCTTTCGCGGGAATCCTGACGTGAGGCACTGCGGTACTCGCCGCACCGGTCGGGCAGGATCATTCTCACCGCTGACGGCTGTTCTGCTGTTCCGCAAACCCGGGGTCGGTCAACATGACGCGATGCACATCTTCCTTACCGGACCTCGGACCGTGCCAGACCGACCCGATGTCCGTCAGCGGCCCGCCGCGTTCAGCGCCAGCCCGATCAGGTTGGCGCCGCGCCGCAGCACCTCGGCGGCGTCCATCAGCTGACGACGTCGAGCCAAGGGTGCTGACACGGCTACGGCGGCCGCGCCCTCCTGAGTCCGGATGGCCGCGCTCACGCAGGCGGTGCCAAGCTGATACTCGCCGGAGTCGACGGCCAAGCCACTGTCTCGACTCTGCGGCCGATCAAGCTGCCGGCGCAGCACCATGGGGTCGGTGACCGTGTGCGGGGTGAGGTCGGCCAGTTCGTGCCGGTTCAGGTAGTCCTCGCGCAGGTCTTCGGGCAGCACGGTCAGGATCGCCTTGCCCAGCGCGGTGGCATGACCGGCGTCGTGCAGGCCGACCCAGAGGTCGACGCGGGGGTGGGCAGGGCTGTCCACGATGTCGACGAGTTCGATCTCGCCGCTGCGGTAGAGGGCCAGGTAGGTCGCGCCCGACAGCTCGGCGCTCAGCGCGGTCAGCGTCGACCGGGTACGTAGGGTAGACCGCTCGACCCCGCGAATGAGCCCGCCGACCTGCTGGCCGAGCACATAACAGCCGTCGACGCGGGCCAGATAACCCTCGTGCACCAGCGTGCGCAGCAGGTGGTAGGTGGTCGGCAGCGCGATCGCGGTCTCCCGGGCCAGCGCCTTGGCCGATACCGGGCAGTTCCGTCGGCCGACTGCGTCCAGCAGATGCAGGGCACGCTGCACCGACGAGATGAGCGTCGGGCCGGAAGCCGTCATTTGCCCTTCCCCGCGTGACATGGTGTGCATCACAGTCTGCCATGTTCGGGGCAATTCGTCCCGAATGGACGGATCCGCGGCGGTGACCCTCGCCTCGACCGCCTCCCGAGCTTGCCGGCGAAAGGGGCCGGTGCGGGAAGTCAGTTCAAGGGCACCGGCGCGTCCCCGAGCCCCCGCAGCGGCGCCGTCAGCCACCGCGTGCGGTCGGTCGCGGTGGCCAGGCATGCGATGAAGTAGTCGCCGTCCGTGGTGATGGCCTCGGGCCCGGTCCTCGGGATCCCATCCTCCGGATCGGGCTTGAGGCGATGGCCACGCTGGACAGGAACCCCCCGTCCAGCGCGGCGGCGGACCCCAACTCCACTGCCACCGCCGTCCGGCAGGCGGCGTCCATGGTCTCCTGCGATTCTCCCGGCGTGCCCCTGGCAACGGCAAGCACCTCGAACCGGTGGATGGACCGGCAGTTCGCCGGCAGGCCGGTCGTTTCGTCATCGGTGCAGTAGGCGAACAGGTGGTTGTCCACGTCGTCCAGCCAGGCATCCCGCAGGGAGTGGTCGACGGTGATGGGGACGTCCGGGTCGGTGGAGATCGGCAGAAAGATCAGACACGCCGCCCACCGCTGGCCGGCCGCCCGTTGTCGGGCGTCGGGCCCGATCAGTGCGAACGGCACCCGCCCGTGGGGTACGAACTGGGACCCCGACGGGGGCGCCGGGGCGGAGAGGTATCCGTCGACGTGGGATCCGCACGCGCCGTACAGGTCCCCGGCCGATGTCGTCGCCACAGACCCCGCGGAGCTGCCGTCCGGGTAGACATGGGCGACCTCGCCGAATCGCTCGCCGGCACAGACCGAGGTCCCGACCGTTGGCGGAGTGTCCGCCCAATTGTTCAGCGCCGCGCCCAGATCAAGCGGGTTCTCCACGGCGCAGTCACCGACCTGCGGTGGGGCCCCGATCGGTTCGGCGACCGGTTCCCCGGCAACCACGCGGCCCCGCACAGCGGCGACGACGACGACGGCCAACAGCACCGCGGTCAGCAAGACCACCCCGGTTCCTCGCCTGCGCACGCTGGCGCTGCCCACCCGGTGCCCTCCGGTCCGGTCCGAACCGCGTCCGCCCGCGATCTCGGCTGGGCCCTCGGCCGCGACCGCCGTCAGATGGGGTCAGATCCCAGAAACGAGCATCGGCCGGCTGGCCGATCACCAGAGCCTCGCAAAATGCCTGTCCGTTTTCAACCAGGTAATCCCACTTCCGGGGGGCGGCGACCGAAGCGCTCCTGAGCGAGGCTTGCCGAGCGGAGCATTGTTACAGAGGCGGCATCCGCTGCGGAGCGACCGAGCCTGCGAGGTGGTCCGCGAGGTGGCCGCCTGCGAAGTCGGTGCAGAGGAACCCTCGGCGCGAACGGCAACGGGCACCTTGTGTGCGGACACTAAACCAGCCGGGCGGCCTTGCGGCGGGCTCGGGTGGCGGCGGCCCTCTCATCCGTCGCCCGGTCACCCGGACTGCCGGTGCGGGCGGTCGCCGTGGTCCGGCTGCCGGCGCCGGGGGGCCCTGATGCGCCCGCGCTTCTCGTGGATCCGTTCGCCGGGGATCCGGTGTCCGGACCCTGGACCGACCGCAGCCGCCGCCGGGTGGTGACGGCGGCCCGGCCCTGCAGGATCGGCGCGAGGAACTGCCCGGTGAAGGAATCGGGGTTCGCCGCGACCATTTCCGGGGTGCCCTCGGCGATCACCAGCCCGCCGCCGGCCCCACCCTCCGGGCCCATGTCGATGATGTGGTCCGCGGACTTGACGAC
>DATDBV010000342.1:0-11308 GCA_036524715.1 Nakamurella sp.
GGGCGCGCAGGTCGGTGTGCGTGTTCCACCAGGCGGCCAGGGTGTCGGCGGTGGTGGCGCCGGCGTCGGGTCGGCCGCCTCGGGCGAGTTCGGCGCGGACGGCGAGGTTGAACGCCTTGGCCTCGGTCAGGGTGGCGAAGACGCGGCCCTTCTGTTTGCCGTCCTGACGCCATCTCACGATGAGCTTGCCGTCCGGGCGGGCTTGGACGCCGGCGGGCAGAATGGGGTTGGTTGACACGGTCGCTCCTCACAAGCGGCTGGTCGGCTGCCCGGCCGGGTTGCCTCCCGGCCGGGAACCTATGTGGATTGGTTGATCTTGATTCTACCCGGGATGCGCACCGAGTGCACACGATCGGCGCCCTTTGCGCAGGTCAGCGGGGGTCGGGTGCCGTCCATCGAGAAGGTCACCGCGAGCCTGCCGTGACCGTGGCGCCCGGAGACGACGACCGACCCGATCGGGTGGAGGCGGGTGGCTCGACCGAGCCCCCCGACCCGCCCGATCGGGTCGAGCCGGGCGACGGTCGGGACCGGTCGTGGCGCAGCAATCCCACCGATCTGGACGTCGACACCGCCTTCGCCGACATCGTGTCCGGGATGATCACCGACAGTGTGCGACGGCACCCGTCGGGCCGTCCACCGGGTTCGGCGCCGGCGATCGGTGCGGGACCGCAGGCCTCCCCGGAGGCCGAGGTCGATCACGACCGCGATGGCGGGCCCACCGGCCAGCCGACCGGCGGACCCGCCGACAGCGCCGTGGTCGGAGCCGCCGCCGAGCGGGCCCGCCGCCGCGAACTGCGCCGGTTGGAGCGAGCCGCCGAGGTCGCGGCCTTCGCCGAGAGCGAGGCCCAGGTGCAGGCCGAGCGGGACGCCGACCAGGAGCACTTCAGCCCACCGGATCCGCCGCCGCTGCCGCGGCCCAAGCTGCGCACGATCGGGTCGGTGCTGATGATCGCCGCCGGGATCGGGCTGCTCGCCCGGCCGGGCGTGCTGGCCGTCTCCTCGGACCTGGCGATGATCCTGGCGGTGCTGCTCATCGCCGGCGGGGTGGTGCTGCTGCTGACCGGGATCTGGCGGCGGCGGGGCGGCAACAACGGCGGCGACGGCTGGGACGACGGCGCGGTGGTCTGAGCCCGACCGGGATCAGACCGCCTCGCCGGCCAGCAGGGCCGCGCCGATGATTCCCGCCCGGTCGCCGAAGCGGGCCAGTTCGATCCGGGGCAGCGGCCGGTGCCCGGCACCGGTGATCGAGCCGGCGAACTCGGACACCGCCAGCGGCAGGAACATCCCCGCAGCCGCGGAAACGCCGCCGCCGATCACGATCACCTCGGGGTCGAGCACGTCGGTGACCAGCGCGAGTCCAGCGGCGAGCCATCGCCCGAGTTCGTCCATCGCCGCCAGGGCAACCAGGTCGCCCTCGGTGGCCGCCACGGCGACCATCGTGCCGGTGACCGCGGCCGGATCGTCGCCGGAGAGCCGGCGCAGGACCGGTGCGTCGTGATCGGCCATCTGCTGCCGCGCGGTCTGCGCCAGCGCGGTGCCCGAGCAGTACCGCTCCCAGCAGCCCTGCTTGCCGCATGGGCAGGGTCGACCGCCGGGCACGACGGTCAGGTGGCCGAGTTCGGGCGCGACCCCGTGGGCACCCCGGTAGATCCGGCCGTCGACGAC
Source organism: Nakamurella sp. (assembly GCA_036524715.1). Lineage (GTDB taxonomy): Bacteria > Actinomycetota > Actinomycetes > Mycobacteriales > Nakamurellaceae > Nakamurella. The sequence goes on from DATDBV010000342.1 coordinate 1,666, forward strand.
CAGTCCGGCACCGATGCCCGTGCCCAGCGCGATGAGCAGGGCGATGGACGACCCGGCGGAGACCCCCCGTCGGTACTCGGCCCAGGCCGCGGAGTTCACATCGTGGTCCATGACCACCGGCAGGCCTACCCGGGCGGAGATCCGCGCCGGCACCGGCGCGTCCCGCCAGGCCAGGTGCGGGGCGAACATCACCCGCTCGCGATCCTGACTGACGAACCCGGCGACGGCCAGCCCGACCGCCGAAATCGGTTGCGTGGCAGCCAGTTTGGTGATCAAGGTGACCAGCAGGTCCTCGGTCTCCCGCTCCGTGCGGGGGGTGGCGTCGCGCAACGACGGACCCTTGATCGCCGACCCGTCGATCACGGCCGCCCGCACCGACGTGCCACCGATGTCGATCCCGATCGTCGCGCTCACAGGATGTCGATCCGTTCGAACCCGCCCCGCCGGGCCGGCGGGGGTGGGGGCGTCTCCCCGGTCCCGGTCGGCCCACCCGAGGTTGCGGCGGGTTCGGGCGCCTCGGGGATCATCGAGCGCAGGGCGCGGACGATGAGCAGGGCGCCGTCCACCAGCTTGGCGGTGGTCTCCGGCCGTTCGCCGCGCAGCATCGCCAGGAACCGGCAGAGCGGGCAGGCGGTGCACGACGCTCCGGGGACCGAGCCGCACTCGGGGCACCGCCCGTCCGGGCCGAGCGGCCGGCTCCCCGCGGTGGAACCGGTCTCGCCGGCTTCGGGCCGCGGACCGGTGGCCGCCGACTGTGCGGATGAAGACTGCGCGGATGACGACTGCGCGGATGAAGACTGCGCGGATGACGACCCCGTCGCCGGGCCACCGGACTTCAACGCCGTCAACCGGTCGGCCACCACGTCGAGCAGGAGCGCCGCCTCGACCGCCAAGGGCCCGACCGCGGGCGCACCCGGCGCGGCACCGTTGTGGTGGTGGCCACTCTCGGTCACCCGGCACCGGCCAGCGCCGCTCCGGGGAGACCGGCGGCGAGCCCGGCCGGCCACAGCGCCGGGTCGGCGGCGAAGTCGATGATCAGCCGGCCGTCCTGGAAGCTGGCGCCCTCGGTGGTGCACCGCTGCAGGACGGACGGCAGAGCGATCCGCCGCCGGACGTCACCGACCGTCACCACCAGGTCGGCGCCCGACCGGGACAATGCGATGTCCCCGCGCTCCACCAGCGGCAATGGCAGCGACAGTCGATACCAGCCGTCGGATCCGCTGACCTCGATCGCCGGCCCGGCACCGGCGGTGGCCAGCGGGTCCGCCGAGCCGAAGGCGTCCCCGAACATGTCGGCGGCGAGGTCGATCAGCTGCCCGATGCCGATCGGCTCCTCCGGTCTGGTGAGCACCCGGCGGATCGGCAGACCCTGGAACGATTCCTCCACCTGGATCATCGCGTCACGCTGCCCGTCCCGCTGGCGGCGGAGGAAGTCGCCGCCGACCCCGCTGGGCAGCAGCCGGTTGACGGTGACCGCCTCGACGGCGAACCCGTGCAGCGACAGCGCGGTGAACAGCCGCCGGGCCTCGGCGACCACCATCCGTTCCGGGGTGAGCACCAGCCGCACGCCGGTGATCGCCGGGTCGGCCAGCAGGGCGCGCGCCGCCATCAGGTCGGACAGCAGCTCGCCCACCGCGTCCCGGACGGTCGCGTTGGGCGCGCCGGGCATCCCGGTGAACGACGCGGCGATGCTGCGCAGCACCCGCTGCGGCGCGCCGAGCAGCCGCTGCGCGTAGAAGCCGATGGTCTCCGGCAGGGCCAGCAACCGCAGCGTCTCGCCGGTCGGCGCGCAGTCGACGACGATCGCGTCGAAGTCGCCGGAGGCGGCCAGCCGGCGCAGCTCCAGCAGGGCGACGATCTCCTCGGCACCCGGCAGGACGACCAGTTCCTCGGCCTGCACCTCGGCCATCCCCCGGGCGGACAGCACTGCGACCAGGTAGTTGCGGATGTGCGACCAGCTCTGCTCGAACCGGCCGCGGGTGTCCACCTGGGCCGCCCAGAGCCGCTCGACGCTGCCGACCGGCGTCGGGTCACCGTCCACGGGCGTGCCGAGCACATCGGCGATGGAGTGTGCCGGATCGGTCGACACGAGCAGGGTGCGGGCGCCGCCCGCCGCACAGGCCACCGCGGTTGCCGCCGAAATGGTGGTCTTTCCGACCCCGCCCTTGCCGGTGTGCAGGGCAATTCTCATCCGGCTTCGACCCGCTTTTTCAGCTCCTTCAGCGCGGTGTCCAGGATGACCCGCTCGGCCTTGCGGCGCAGCACGCCGATCATCGGCACGGCCAGGTCGACCGCCAGGGTGTAGGTGACCTCGGTGCCCTTGGGGGTGGTCTTGAGGAGGTAGGAGCCCTCCTGGGACTTCTGCAGCTGCCCGGAGACCAGGGTCCAGGACACGCCCATACCGTCCGCGGCCCAGGTGTAGGCCAGCTCGTAGGTGTCCTTGAGCAGGCCGGCGTCCATGCTGAACCGCACCTGCTTGGCGCGGCGGTCCTCACCGGGAACGGTCACGTTGACGCTCTTCACCGCACCCGCCCACTCGGGATACGCGGTGAAGTCGGCGATCACGTCCATGATCGCCGCGGGTTCGGCAGTCACCGTGATCGACTGCGAGGAGGGAGTGGCCATGCAAGGAAGGCTACCCAGGTCGGTGTCGTTCGGCTGCAGGTGCCGAGGGATTTGCCAGTGACCTTCGCCCTGCCCGCGACAAGCAGCCGGACCCGCGTTCCCGGCAGTCCCTGATCGGGCATAGTTGGCTCGTGTCCCGTAGCGACGACCTCGAGGACGACCTCGGATCCCTCGAAGGGCCCGCCCTGGAGTTCAAGCGTGAGATCAGTCACCGGGACGTTCTCGGCCGAGCCGTCTGCGCGTTCGCGAACGATCTGGCGGGGCTCGGCGGAGGCGACCTGCTCATCGGTGTTACCGATGAGGGTCGATATCACCCCGTCGACACGACGGACCGTGCTCTCCAATCGATCGCGCAGGTCCGGGATGAAGGAAACATCCTTCCACTGCCATCGATCGTGGTTCAGGCGGCGCGGTTTGGCGGGCAGCCAGTCGTCTGGGTGCACGTCAACGCCTCCGACTTTGCGCCCGTCCGTTTTCGAGGAGTTGCCTGGGTGCGTCCCGGTCCGATGACCAAGCAGGCGTCGAGCGACGACGAGAGAATCCTGACCGAGCGCGCGCGGTCGAAATCGGTTCCTCCTGATCTCCGGGCCGTCGACGGCACATCGTTGACCGACCTGGATTCCGAGCTCATCCGCTCGACGCTCATCCCGGCACAGGTCGCAGGCGAGATCATCGAGGAGAACGACCGACCATTTGAGATCCAGCTTGCCTCACTCGGGCTCCTGAGTCGCTCGGGAGCACCATCGTTGCTGGGTGTGCTCCTGGCCTCCTTCGACCCGACCGCCTTTGTGCCGGGCGCATACGTACAGTTCGTTCGCTACGACGGGTCGGATGAATCGGCCCCGGTTTCCGACGAGGACGAAATAAGGGACAATCTGGTCATCGCCGGCCGGAAGACCTCCGACCTCCTCCAAGTCAACATCCGACATCGACTTCAAACACAAGGCGCGCTTCAGGAGATATCGAGGCCTGACTACCCGCTCGGAGCCCTGCGTGAGACGCTGGTGAATGCACTGGTCCATCGGAGCTATGAAGGGACCAATGCACCGATCAGAATTCTTTGGTTCGACGACCGCTTGGAGGTTCATAGCCCAGGGGGCCCTTTCGGGGTGGTCACCGCAGACAACTTCCGCCGGACGACCGACTATCGGAATCCGAACCTCGCCGCCGCAATGAAGTCGTTGGGCTATCTCAACAGGTTCGGACGGGGGATTGCCCGCACCGAAGCGGAGATGCGTCGCAACGGTAACCCTGCTCCCGAGTTCGAGATCGGCCAGTCCTGGTGGACCGTGATCCTGAGGAGTCTGCCGTGATCTTGATGGCGATGTTCAACAACAAGGGTGGTGTCGGAAAGACCACCTTGACCTACCATCTCGCTAATATGATTTCACGGATGGACCTCAACGTCTTGGCCGTCGATCTCGACCCGCAGGCCAACCTCACGGCGCACTTTCTCGACGAGCCCGAACTCGACGACTTGTGGGACAACGACATGTCGGCCCGGAGAACTGTCGCAGGCGCAGTATTTCCAATTGTCGACGGCACCGGCGACATCGCCAGGATTGAACCGGTCGAGATCACCGGATCACTCGCATTGTTGCCGGGAGATCTTGCGCTCAGTACGTTCGAGGAGCGGCTTGCCCAGGAGTGGCCCTCCACCCTGGCCGGCTCGAACAATGCGGCGATCCGCGCCACGAGCTCGTTCTTTCGCATCATCACCCAAGCCGCCGCAAGTGCCGGCGCCGATTTGGTGCTGATCGATGTCGGACCGAACCTCGGGGCGCTGAACAGGGCTGCCCTGCTTGCTGCCGACCGAGTTCTCATTCCGCTCGGCGCGGATTTGTTCAGCGTCCAGGGTTTACGGAATATCGGCCCCGCGCTGCGGCGGTGGCGCCTTGACTGGCAGTCGTTGGTGGTTCCCAGGGCACCGGAGGCGATCCCGATCCCCGCGGGCGCAATGGATCCGTTGGGATACGTGGTGATGCAACCGAGTATGCGGCTGGACCGTCCGGTCATGGCCTATCAGCGGTGGCTGTCGCGAATTCCACAGGTCTATGCCGAGGAAATCGCCGAGCCCGGGACCGACGGTGCCGGTGAGATCGCCACCATCCGCAACTTCCGCAGCCTCATGCCGCTCGCGCATGACGCGCGGAAGCCGATGTTCGACCTGCGAGCGGCAGACGGTGCAATCGGCAGTACATCGAGGTACGTCCAGGTCTGCCATCGCGAGTTCATGGATCTGAGCAGTCGAGTACTTGCGCGCCTCGGATTGCGCCCACCTGGCGCGATCGAGGGCAGCGTCGGTGCCTGAGCTCAGCGCAGCTCGATCTCGAACGGCGTCGGGAAGCGCTGGAAGTGTCCGACGTTGACGCATTCGGTCCGGCCGCGCCGGAGCCGCCGGGCGATCGGCTGGTGGACGTGGCCGTGCACCGACAGAGCTGGACGATGTTCGTCGATGGCCTCCATCAGCCCCGGTCCGCACATCTCCAGCCGCCCCGGCGCCACGTCGTAGCGCAGCAACGGGATCGCCGGCGGCACATGCGCGCACAGGATGTCGACCGGGCCGAGCGCGCGCACGGCGGCCCGGTAGTCGTCGTGCCCCCGGATGAACGGCCGCCAGACCTGCGAGGGCCCACCGAAGGCGGTGCCGGGTCGCCGGCTGGCCCCGCCGGCCACGAAGCCCAGCCGACGTCCGGCCAGTTCGACGACCTCACCGTCCCGGTACGGCAGCTCCCCGCCGGCCACCTCGTTCCACAGGTCGGCCACGTCGACGTTGCCCAAGGTGAGCAGGGCGTCCGGGCCGACGGCGTCCAGCACGTCCCGATACAGGCCCGCCACCACCTCGGTGAGCGTGCCGACGGGATCGGGGATGCTGTCCCACAGGTCCCGGTTCAGGTGGCGGAGTCGTTCGAAGTCGCCGGCCAGCCGCAGGTCGATGAACGGCTGGACCCGCTGAGCGCCGAAGATCCGGCCGAGGATGCCGCCGGACGCGTGGCGGTAGTCGACGTAGTCGATCAGGTCGCCGAGGACGACGAGCTGCCCGGGCTGCCGGGCGACCTCGCGCAGCCCGGCGACATTGCCATGGACGTCGGAGACGAACTTCAGGCGCACCGGCCCACCCTAGGTGGGCCATCGATCAGCGGTTGACGGCGTGTCCGGTGGGGTTGGGCCCGGCCGCGGCGAGCTCGACCACCTTGATCGGCACGCCCGGCATCGACGCGTGCAGCACCTTGCCGTCGCCGACGTACATGCCGACGTGGGTGACCGGCGAGTAGAAGGTGACCAGGTCGCCCGGCTGCAACTGGTCCAGCGGGACGTCCGGCAGGCCGGCCTGCGCGGCGCTGTTGCGGGGGATCTCGACGCCGGCCTGCTTCCACGCCCATAGCATCAGGCCGGAACAGTCGAAGGAGTCCGGGCCGACCGCGGCCCACACGTAGGGCAGGCCCTGCCGGGACAGCGCGGCCTCCACCGCGATGCCGGCCTGCACGCTCGGCGCGTGCGAGGCGGCCCAGGCGGCGAACTCCGGACCGGTGTTCTGCACGGGCGCGGCGTCGGTGGCCAGCCCGGCCCGGTCCCGTTGGGCGGCCTGCACGGCCTGCCGGGCGACCGAGGCCGCGTCCAGGTTGGCGGCCTCCTGGCTCGCCACGGCGGCGTCGATGTCCGCGGTGGACAGCTGGGCGAACGCCAGCTGGTAGACCGCGATCTCCCCGTCCAACTGGGCCTTGCCCGCGTCGAGGGCGTCGCGGGCGGCCTGGGCCTCCGCGGTCGCCTGGTCCGCCGCCTGCTTGGCCGCCCGGGCCTGGTTCTCGGCCACCTGGGCCGAGGCCCGCGCGTCGGCGGCCACCTGACGGGCGGCCAGCGCGCCGCTGAGGGTCTCCCGCTGGTCGGACGCGATCTGGTCGAGCGAGCCGGCCTGGTCCAGGTAGTCGTCGGCGCTGCCGGCGGTGAGCAGCACGGACAGGCCGTCCAGCCGGGCTCCGCGGAAGCTGGCGTTCGCGAAGGCGTCGACCTTGGCCTGGTACTGCGCGACGACGGCGTCCGCGGCCGACACCTGCAGCTGCTCGGCCGAGGTGCGGTCGGCGGCTGCGGCCAGCTCCGTGGTGGCGGCGTCCGACTTGGCCTTGGCCGCGTCGACCGCGGCCTGGGCGACGAGCACCTGCTCGTTGTACGTCTCGGCGCGACGGGCGGCGTCCAGCCAGGCCTGCTTGGCCTCCTCGGCGGTGGCCGGAACCGCCACGACCGGCACGGGCTGCTCGGCGGCCGGGGCGCCTTGGTCGGCGGCCGCCGGCATCGCGGCGGCGACCGACAGCAGGGAGCAGGCCAGCACGATGCCGCCGGCGAGGCGATACACCCGAGCGCGTCGCGGGGTGTGTGCGATATGGCCGGGGGGACCGGCGGTCGGTCTGGTGCGGCCGACGGCTGCGGAGCGCAGGGGGTATCCACGGTGCAACGTCACGGTTACGGCAAGCCCTTCATCCTTGCCGCCGACCGAGTTAGCTGACGGGTTCGGACCAGGAAGTAGCCCTACCCCGGCGCGCGGGAACAGCGGCGCGCCAGGGATTCACCCCAAGCGGAACCTGGGTCCCCGGTTCGATGCATTCGCATCGATTAGGCGGTGACCGTGAGGGGCGCCGATCGGCGACCGCTGCTCAAGGTCACAAACAGATTACGACAGCAACACGAACGGTCGCTATCCATTCGAGTATGACGAACCTCTCAATTCGGATCGACAACGTTGTCTATGGCCATATTTCGAACACATTCTGTGACGGGCATCACCGAATTGTTCGCCGTGATCACTCAACCGAGGGGTGCTCGGAAACATCAGCCCGACAGGAGCCCGGCCAACCGATCCGCCGAGGACTGCCAGTTCCACGCCCGGCGGACCCAATCCCGACCGTCGGCACCCCAGGCGGTGGCCCGGTCGGGGTCGGCCAACAGGCCGCCGACCGCGTCGGCCAGTTCCGCGATGTTCCGGCCGTCGACGACCATTCCGGTCCGACCCTCCCGGACGGTTTCCGGCGCTCCCCCCGAGCGACCGGCCACCACCGGCAGGCCGCTGGCCGACGCCTCCAGGAACACCAGGCCCAGCCCCTCCACGTCCAGGCCGAAACCCCTGGTCCGACAGGGCATCGCGAAGACGTCCGCGGCGGCGTAGTGCGCCGGCAGGTCTGCCCACGGCACCGAACCGACCAGCAGGACCTGCCGCTCCAGTTCGAGCCGGCCGATCAGCGACGCCAACCGTCCCCGATCGGGACCGTCCCCGACGATGAGCGTCCGCACGTCCGGAGTCGTTCGGCGGACTCGGGCCACGGCCCGCAGCAGCGCGTCCTGCCCCTTGCGCGCGACCAGCCGGGAGACCGACAGCACCAGGGGCGCGTCACCGATCCCGTAGCGCTCCCGGATCACCCGCCGGGCCTGCGGGTCGGGACGGTAGGTCTCGGCGAGGACGCCGGGCGGGAGGTACTCCAAGGCGGCCGTCGGGCCGAGTGCCGCCGAGATCCGCCGACGGGCATAGCGGCTGACGAAGGTCAGCACGTCATTGGTGCGCCCGATCCGGCGCAGGGCGCGCCGCGCGCCCGGCAGCATGGACCAGCCCACCTCATGTCCGTGGGTGCAGGCGACGGTGCGGCCGATGCCCTCCGCCCGCAGCGCCGGGGTGAGCAGGCCGAGCGGGGCCGCCGCGCCGTACCAGACGGCACCGATCCGATGCTCACGGATCAACTCGATGGCCCTGGCCCGAACCGCATCGCCGGGCAACATCAATGAACTCGGATGGCGGAAGATCGGAAATGGTTGGCGGGCATCGAATTCCGCCGCATCCGGCCAGCTCGGCGCATACACCACCAGCCGGTCGGCGGGCAGACGCTGGGCCAAAGCCAGAAGATAGGACTGGATACCACCGGCCCGGGGCGGAAAGTCGTTGGTCACCAACAGCGTTCGCCGCACGAGCGGATGCACCAGGCCCTTCTGGCCGATGCCGGCCGGTGCGTGCAATCACGGACGCCGCCGAGCCTATCTCGGTCGGTGTCCCCCGCGGGTCGGCGAGCCGACTCACGGGGGACCGCAGGGTCAGCCGCTGACGCGGTGCCCGGAGGCGTTCGGTCCGGCGCCGCTCACCGTGGTCACGTACACGGGCCGCGAGGACGTCGAGGCGTGCACGATCTGGCCGTTGCCGATGTACATGGCGACGTGTGAGACCGGCGAGTAATAGGTGACCAGGTCGCCCGGCTGCAGCTCTTCCAGCGGGATCTGCGGCAGTCCGGCCTGCGCGGCGCTGTTGCGGGGGATCTCGATGCCCGCCTGTTGCCAGGCCCACAACATCAGACCGGAGCAGTCGAAGGAATCCGGCCCGACCGCACCCCACACGTAGGGCAGACCCTGCCGGGACAGCGCGGCCTCGACCGCGATGCCGGCCTGCACGCTCGGCGCGTGCGTGGCGGCCCAGGCGGCGAACTCCGGGCCGGTGTCCAGCGGCGCGGCGTCGGCGGCCAGCCCGGCCCGGTCGCGCTGGGCGGCCTGCTGAGCCTGCCGGGCCACTGAGGCGGCGTCCAGGTTGGCCGCCTCCTGGCCGGCCACGGCGGCGTCGACGTCGGCGGTCGAGAGCTGCGCGAACGCGAGTTGGTAGACCGCGATCTCCCCGGCCAACTGGGCCTTGCCCGCGTCCAGCTCGTCCCGAGCGGCCTGGGCCTGCGCGGTCGCCTGGTCCGCAGCCTGCTTGGCAGCCCTGGCCTGGTTCTCGGCCACCTGGGCCGACGCCCTGGCATCGGCCGCAACCTGGCGGGCGGCCAGCGCGCCGCTGAGCGTGTCCTGCTGGTCGGAGGCGATCTGGTCGAGCGAACCGGCCTTGTCCAGATAGTCGTCGGGGCTGCCGGCGGTCAACAGAACGGACAGGTCGGTGAGTCGCGCGCCACGGAAGCTGGCGTTGGCGAAGGAATCGACCTTGGCCTGGTACTCGGCGACCACGACGTCCGCGGCCGACACCTTCTGCTGCTCGGCCGAGGTGCGGCCGGTGGCG
>DATDBV010000343.1:0-2139 GCA_036524715.1 Nakamurella sp.
CCGACCGATGATCACGCAGGCAGCGCAGGACGGCGGACTGTTCGGTGACGGCGGGCTCGGCACCGTGTTGCTCATCGTCGGCATGATCGTCGCGGTGGCGGTGGTGTCGGGTCTGGGCTTCATCGCCCGGATGAATGACCGGTCCGCCGAGCGGAAGGCCCGGGGTCACGTCGCCGATCAGCCGCCCCCCGAGGACCGGGACGGGGGCTGAGCGCCCTCGACGGCGGTGTCGGCCAGGCCGTCTAGGTTCAGGCCATGGGTACCCGGCGCGACCACCCCGACCGCCATCCCGGCGGCGACCAGCGGCGACGAGACTCGCTGCTGGGATGGAACTCTCGGCCGCGACCAGGCCGAATCGGCGGCGGTGGCCGAGGTTGCCGATCGGTGCGCCGGGGACGCCTGACGCGATCCGTTACCCCCGCGTACCCTTGGCCGGGTGCGGACGCAGCGGGGATTGGTGGACTACGCGCTGAAGCGTCGCGCGCGGCTCGCGGAGGTCCGGTCCGGCGGCGCCGGCGTCGACGACGTCTGCGACGCGTCCCCGTATTTGTTGCGCGCCGCGAAGTTTCACGGCGTGCCGACCGACGTGGTGTGCCCGATGTGCCGCAAGGAGCCGCTGACCCACGTCTACTGGGTGTACGGCGACGAGATCAAGCACATGGCCGGATCGGCCCGGGTGCCGGACGAGTTGGAGTCCATGGCCGGCACCTTCGGCGAGTTCTCCGTCTTCCAGGTCGAGGTGTGCCGGACCTGCTCGTGGAACTATCTGGTGGCCAGGTTCGTGATGGGCAAGAAGGGTGAGCCCGCGCCGCGGCGGCGCCGCGCCGTCAAGTAGCCGACCGCCGGCTGACAGCGAGCGGAAAGGCACCGTGCCTAGCGTCTGAACAGACGACGAAAGGCACCCGATGACCACGCTCCCACGCTAGCTGGAAACCGGTTGGGACCCCGGCACTCCCGACACGGACACGGTGCTCCGACCCAAAGAACCAGTCCTGCCCAGCCCGGCCCGACCCTGCGCTGATCAGTCGAACCATCGTGCCTGATATGTCGGAGATACCCGCTCTTGTACAACCCGGCAGGGCCCCGTGCTGATCAGTCGAACCTTTCGATGCCCGAAATGCGGCAAACACGCACTTTGGAAGAGCGCATTGACACTTGCGCTGATCGTAGACCCATTTCTGACGCCGTTTTGTCCGATTCAATGGGTCATTGATCAGCGCAACCCGCCGGGCCCGGCCGGCATCGACGAACCAGCCCGCACGACCAGGTTCACATCGAGTGGACGGCCCCCGCCGGACCGGCCTCCGTTGAGAGACCCGTTTCCGGCGTTGTGTGTCCGATTCCGTGGGTCTTCGATCAGCGGTGTGCCACGAGGCCGCCGGCGACCTGCCCCGCGCCGGGCTGTTCAACGACAACAGTCGACCCGGCGCCGACCGCTACGGCTGCTGGCCGATCACCCGATTCATTCACTGGTCGCGACCGCGCGGCTGACCCACCATCCACTCGACACCGTCCATTCGAAGGAGAAGTGCCATGACCGACCTGCTCGAACAGCCCGTCACGGCCGCAAGCGACCAGGACGAACGCCGGGACGCCCTGTCCGCCCGGCTGTTCGGATCGTTCCTCGCCGGCGCCGAACTGCTCACCGTCGAGCTGGGCCGCCGGCTGGACCTGTACCGCGTGGTGCACGAGCATGGGCCGGTGACCGCCGCCGAACTGGCCGGCCGGGCCGGCATCGTCCCGCGTTACGCCCTGGAGTGGCTCGAGCAGCAGGCCGCCGCTGGCTTCCTGGACGTCGCCGCGGACACCGGCCAGGCGCAGAGCCGCCGGTTCGAGTTGCCGGCCGCCCACGTGCCGGTGCTCCTGGATGCCGACCACCCGGCGAACACCAGCGCCTGCGCCCCGTTCCTCACCGGTCTCGGGCTGACCCTGCCCGACGTCGCGCGCGCCTTCCGCACCGGTGCCGGAGTGTCCTACGAGTCGTACGGCGCCGAGGTCCGGCACGGCATCGGACTGGGCAACCGGCCGATGTTCGTCACCGACCTCCCGACCTGGCTGGGTCACCTACCCGACATCGAGCACCGGCTCCGGCAGGGTGGCACGGTCCTGGATCAGGGCTGCGGCACCGGCTGGTCCAGT